>NZ_JBHWIJ010000260.1:0-12596 GCF_042732255.1 Kitasatospora sp. NPDC059803
CCACCGGGGCCGGACACCGCCTTGATCACAAACCTGGGATCCCCTGCGGGGGTCACATCCCGGCGATCAGCTTCTCCACCCGCTCGTCCACCGAGCGGAACGGGTCCTTGCAGAGCACCGTGCGCTGCGCCTGGTCGTTCAGCTTCAGGTGCACCCAGTCCACCGTGAAGTCCCGGCGCTGCTCCTGCGCCCGGCGGATGAAGTCCCCGCGCAGCCGGGCCCGGGTGGTCTGCGGCGGGATGGACTTGGCCTCGAAGGTCTTGAGGTCGGTGGTCACCCGCTTCGCCTGGCCCTTGCCCTGGAGCAGGTAGAACAGGCCGCGCCGGCGGTGGATGTCGTGGTACGCCAGGTCGATCTGGGCCACCCGCGGGTTGGACATGCTCATCTGGTGCTTCTCGCGGTAGCGCTCGATGAGCTTGTACTTCATGATCCAGTCGATCTCGGTGGCCACCTGGTCCAGGTTCTCGGTGCGGACGGCCTCCAGGGTCCGGCCCCACAGTTCGAGCACCTGGCCGATGGTGCCGGTGTTGATGCCCTTGCGGTCGGCGAACTCCAGCGCCTTGGTGTAGTACTCCTCCTGGATGTCCAGCGCGCTGGCCTCGCGCCCGTTGGCGAGCCGCACCTGGTGGGTGCCGGTGAGGTCGTGGCTGACCTCGCGGATCGCCCGGATCGGGTTCTCCAGGGTGAGGTCGCGCATCACCACGCCGGCCTCGATCAGCCGCAGCACCAGGTCGGTGGCGCCGACCTTGAGCAGCGTCGTGGTCTCCGACATGTTGGAGTCGCCGACGATCACGTGCAGCCGGCGGTAGCGCTCGGCGTCCGCGTGCGGCTCGTCGCGGGTGTTGATGATCGGGCGGGAGCGGGTGGTGGCGGAGCTGACGCCCTCCCAGATGTGCTCGGCGCGCTGGCTGACGCAGTAGACCGCCCCGCGCGGGGTCTGCAGCACCTTGCCGGCGCCGCAGATCAGCTGGCGGGTCACCAGGAAGGGGATCAGCACGTCGGCCAGCCGGGAGAACTCGCCGTGCCGGGCCACCAGGTAGTTCTCGTGGCAGCCGTAGGAGTTGCCGGCCGAGTCGGTGTTGTTCTTGAACAGGTAGACGTCCCCCGCGATGCCCTCCTCGTGCAGCCGCCGCTCGGCGTCGACCAGGAGCCCTTCGAGGATCCGCTCGCCCGCCTTGTCGTGCGTCACCAGCTCGGTCACGTCGTCGCACTCGGGGGTGGCGTACTCGGGGTGGGAGCCGACGTCGAGGTACAGCCGGGCACCGTTGCGCAGGAAGACGTTGCTGCTGCGGCCCCAGGAGACGACCCGGCGGAACAAGTACCGCGCCACCTCGTCCGGCGACAGCCTGCGCTGCCCGCGGAACGTGCAGGTCACGCCGTACTCGTTCTCCAGCCCGAAAATCCGGCGGTCCATGAGCACTCCATTCTGTGTCGGAGCTGTCCGAAACCGCCTCCACGACGACTGGGCCGCCGCAGGGGCACCGGAGTCCCGTACGGCCTCCTTCCGGCCGCCGTACGGGACTCCGCAGGCACTGCTACTCCGGCGCGGTGTCCGCCGGGTTGTCCTCGTCGTCCGACTCGGCGGACTGGTCGCCGTCGAGCAGCCGGGCGAGCTGGTTGCCCAGGATGCGCTTGAACTTGCGCTGCTGGAACCGCTGGCGGTCGAGGACGGCCACCTCCAGCTGCTCCGGGGTGAGGGCGCGCGGGCTGCCGCCGTTGGGGTCGCGGGCGAGCGAGTCCACGGCGGCCCGGACCACCTCGGTGAGGCCCATCCCGGCCTGGTGGCGCTGGCCCAGGTAGTTGCCGATCGAGTCGGCGTTGCCGCCGACCACGACGTAGTTCTTCTCGTCGACGATCGAGCCGTCCGGGGTGAGGCGGTAGATCTGGTCCTCGTCCGCGGTGCGGCCGACCTCGGCCACGATCAGCTCGACCTCGTAGGGCTTCTCGCCGACCGAGGAGAAGATGGTGCCGAGCGTCTGGGCGTAGACGTTGGCCAGGCCCCGGGCGGTGACGTCGGCCCGGTCGTAGGAGTAGCCACGCAGGTCGGCGTAGCGGACGCCGCCGATGCGCAGGTTCTCGAACTCGTTGTAGCGGCCGACCGCCGCGAAGGCGATCTTGTCGTAGATCTCGGAGACCTTGTGAAGCGCTCTGGAGGTGTTCTCCGCGACGAAGACGATGCCGTCGGCGTAGGTGAGCACGACCACGCTGCGGCCGCGCGCGATGCCCTTGCGGGCGTACTCCGCGCGGTCCGCCATGGCCTGCTGGGGCGAGACGTAGAACGGTGTCGACACCGGCGGTCGTCCCTTTCCTGAGAGGTGATGGCTAGAGCAGCGGGGCCTGCGGGCCGTTGGGGTGCGAGCGGCGCTCGTCGGTGATCGCGACCGCGATCTCGGTGACCTCCGCGTCGGTGAGCCGGCGGAAGCCTTCCTCGGTGATCAGCGAGACGATCGGGAAGATCTTGCGGGCGAGGTCGGGGCCGCCGGTGGCGGAGTCGTCGTCGGCCGCGTCGTACAGCGCCTGGACGACCAGTGTGGCGGCCTGGTCGGCCGTCAGGCCGTCGCGGTAGAGCTTCTTCATCGAGCCGCGGGCGAAGACCGAGCCCGAGCCGGTGGCGGCGAAGCCGCGCTCCTCGGAACGCCCGCCGGTGACGTCGTAGTTGAAGATCCGGCCGCGGCCGAGGTCCAGGTCGTAGCCGGCGAACAGCGGGACGACCGCCAGGCCCTGCATCGCCATGCCCAGGTTGCCCCGGATCATGGCGGTGAGCCGGTTGGCCTTGCCCTCCAGCGAGAGCACCGCGCCCTCGATCTTCTCGTAGTGCTCCAGCTCCAGTTGGAACAGCCGGACCATCTCGATGGCGAGGCCGGCGGTGCCGGCGATGCCGACCGCGCTGTACTCGTCGGCCGGGAACACCTTCTCCATGTCGCGCTGGGCGATCACGTTGCCCATCGTCGCCCGGCGGTCACCGGCGATCACCACGCCGCCGTCGAACACCGCGGCCACGATGGTGGTCCCGTGCGGGGCCTCGATCACGGCCCCCGCGGGGAGCCCGCGGTGGCCGGGGATCAGCTCCGGCCGGTGCTCGGCGAGGAAGTCCACGAAGGAGGAGGACCCCGGGGTCAGGAAGGCAGCCGGTAGACGCCCGGTGCCACGAGTGTTGGCTTCCACACGATTCCTTCCAGGTAGCTTGAAGCTCGCGTTGCCCGCACCCTACCCGCCCGGAGATCACTGTCCACGCGCGCAGGGGGCCGGTGCCGGACGGCCGGGCGGCCCTCGCCGCCCGACCGCCCTCGACGGTCACGACCGTGAATTCCCGAATGCCGGGGACGGGCTATTGCCCGCCCTTCTGCACGAATCCACGGACGAAATCCTCCGCATTCGACTCGAGGACCTCGTCGATTTCGTCCAGCACCGCGTCGACGTCGTCGCTCAGCTTTTCCTGGCGCTCCTTGAGGTCGTCGGAATTCTGGGTTTCCGCGGCCTGCTCCTCGACCTCCTCGGAGGAGCGGTTCGCCCGCTGCTGGCCGCCGCCGGTGTCCTTGCTCGCCATTTCCCTCACCCCGCTCGATTCTTCTGGCACGGTTTGGTCGTTGCTTGCTGCACCGACCCTATACACAAGGTGCGACTGCCGCTCCCGGTTTGCCGGTGGCGCTTCCTGTCCAACACCCGCTGCCACCCCGGATGATTCCCATTCGGCGGACGTTCACCCATGGTGATCGAAAAGTTACCCGCCGGAGAGGACCCGCAGCAGGTCCTCCGCGGTGCGACAGCGGTCCAGCAGCTCCTTGACGTGGTTGCGGGTGCCCCGCAGCGGCTCCAGCGTGGGCACCCGCTGCAACGAGTCCCGGCCCGGCAGGTCGAAGATCACCGAGTCCCAGGAGGCCGCGGCGACGTGGTCGGCGTACTGCTCCAGGCAGCGCCCGCGGAAGTACGCCCGGGTGTCCTCCGGGGGCTTGGAGACGGCCCGCTCGACCTCCGCCTCGGTCACCAGCCGCTCGAAGCGGCCGCGGGCCACCAGCCGGTTGTAGAGGCCCTTGTCGGGCCGTACGTCGCTGTACTGGAGGTCGACCAGGTGCAGCCGCGGATTCTCCCACCCCAGGGCGTCCCGGCTGCGGTAGCCCTCCAGGATCTCCCGCTTGGCGATCCAGTCCAGTTGCCGGGAGAGCGACATCGGATCGCGCTCCAGCCGGCCGAGGACGTCCTCCCAGCGGGCCAGCACGTCCAGTGTCTGCTCGTCCGCGTCGGTGCCGAAGCGGTCCTCGACGTACTTGCGGGCCAGCTCGAAGTACTCCAGCTGGAGCTGGACGGCGGTGAGTTTGCGCCCGTTGCGCAGGGTGATCAGGTGCTTGAGCGTGGGGTCGTGGGAGACCCGGTGCAGGGTGCGCACCGGCTGGTCGACGGCGAGGTCGGAGGCGATGAAGGAGTCCTCGATCATCGACAGGACCAGTGAGGTGGTGCCCAGTTTGAGGTAGGTGGAGATCTCGGAGAGGTTGGCGTCCCCGATGATCACGTGCAGCCGGCGGTACTTCTCCGCGTCGGCGTGCGGTTCGTCCCGGGTGTTGATGATCGGGCGCTTGAGCGTGGTCTCCAGGCCGACCTCGACCTCGAAGTAGTCGGCCCGCTGGCTGATCTGGAAGCCGTGCGTCGAACCGTCCTGGCCGATGCCGACCCGGCCGGCGCCGGTGACCACCTGGCGGGAGACGAAGAACGGGGTGAGGTGGCGGACGATGTCGGCGAACGGCGTCGCCCGCTTCATCAGGTAGTTCTCGTGGGTGCCGTAGGAGGCGCCCTTGTTGTCGGTGTTGTTCTTGTACAGGTGGATGTTCTGCCCGTTGGGCAGTTCCAGCGCGCGTTGCGCGGCGGCGGCCATGATCCGCTCGCCGGCCTTGTCCCAGAGCACGGCGTCGCGCGGGTTGGTGACCTCTGGCGAGCTGTACTCGGGGTGCGCGTGGTCCACGTAGAACCGGGCCCCGTTGGTGAGGATGACGTTGGCCAGGCCGATGTCCTCGTCGGTCAGCTGGCTGGCGTCCGCCACCTCGCGCGCCAGGTCGAAGCCCCGGGCGTCACGCAGCGGGTTCTCCTCCTCGAAGTCCCAGCGGGCCCGCCGCGCCCGGTGCATCGCCGCCGCGTACGCGTTGACGATCTGGGACGAGGTGAGCATGGCGTTGGCGTTGGGGTGCCCGGGCACGGAGATCCCGTACTCGGTCTCGATGCCCATCACGCGCCGTACGGTCATGCGGCCCTCCTTGCCCGGTGCGCCGCCCCCCACGGGCGGAGCACGCCGACGTACCGCTGGACAACACCGGCGCCGGCGTTCTGCCCGCGATCGGTGGGTCGAGCCTAGAACCCGGCACCGACGGGCGGACCCCGAGACGCGCCGTCCGGCTGCGGGGCCGCGAGGCGCCACAGCCGGACGGGGTGCGTGCTGTTCCGGGGACCGCCGGGCGGCCCGGTCTCACCGTGTGCTTACAGGTACTGCCCCGTGTTGGCGACAGTGTCGATCGAGCGGCCGGACTCGGCGCCCTGCTTGCCGGTGACCAGCGTGCGGATGAAGACGATCCGCTCGCCCTTCTTGCCGGAGATGCGGGCCCAGTCGTCCGGGTTGGTGGTGTTCGGGAGGTCCTCGTTCTCCTTGAACTCGTCCACGCAGGCGGCGAGCAGGTGGGAGACGCGCAGACCGCGCTGACCGTGGTCGAGGAAGTCCTTGATGGCCATCTTCTTCGCGCGGTCGACGATGTTCTGGATCATCGCGCCGGAGTTGAAGTCCTTGAAGTACAGGACCTCCTTGTCACCGTTGGCGTAGGTGACCTCCAGGAAGCGGTTCTCCTCGGTCTCGGAGTACATCCGCTCCACGACCGACTGGATCATCGCGGCCACCGTGGTGCCCAGGGAGCCGTCGTGCTCCTTGAGGTCGTCCGGGTGGAACGGCAGCGACTCCTTGAGGTACTTGGAGAAGATGTCCCTCGCGGCCTCGGCGTCCGGGCGCTCGATCTTGATCTTGACGTCCAGGCGGCCGGGCCGCAGGATCGCCGGGTCGATCATGTCCTCGCGGTTCGAGGCGCCGATGACGATGACGTTCTCCAGGCCCTCCACACCGTCGATCTCGGCGAGCAGCTGCGGGACGATGGTGTTCTCCACGTCCGAGCTGACGCCGGAACCGCGGGTGCGGAACAGCGACTCCATCTCGTCGAAGAAGACGATGACGGGCGTGCCCTCGCTCGCCTTCTCCCGGGCCCGCTGGAAGACCAGGCGGATCTGCCGCTCGGTCTCGCCCACGTACTTGTTGAGCAGTTCGGGGCCCTTGATGTTGAGGAAGTAGCTCTTCCCCTGGGGGCGTCCGGTGACCTCGGCGACCTTCTTGGCCAGCGAGTTGGCGACCGCCTTGGCGATCAGCGTCTTGCCGCAGCCGGGCGGGCCGTAGAGCAGCACGCCCTTGGGCGGGCGCAGCTCGTACTCCTTGAAGAGGTCGGCGTGCAGGTAGGGCAGCTCGACCGCGTCCCGGATCAGCTCGATCTGGTTGCTCAGTCCGCCGATCTGGCGGTAGTCGATGTCCGGGACCTCTTCGAGGACCAGCTCCTCGACCTCGGACTTCGGCACGACCTCGTACACGTAGCCGGAGCGGGGCTCCAGCAGCAGGGCGTCCCCCGCCCGGATGGTGAGCTCGCGCAGCGGTTCGGCGAGGCGCACCACCCGCTCCTCGTCGGTGTGGCCGACGACCAGGGCGCGTTCGCCGTCCTCGAGGATCTCCTTGAGGGTGACGATCTCGCCGATGCGCTCGAAGGCCATCGCGTCCACGATGTTGAGGGCCTCGTTGAGCATCACCTCCTGGCCGCGCCGCAGTTCGTCGAGGGCGACGTTGGGGCTGACGTTCACGCGGAGCTTGCGCCCCCCGGTGAAGATGTCGGCGGTGCCGTCCTCGTTGGCCTCGAGGAAGGTGCCGAACCCGGCCGGGGGCTGTGCCAGCCGGTCCACTTCCTCCTTGAGGGCCACGATCTGGTCGCGGGCCTCTCGCAGGGTGGAGGCGAGCCGTTCGTTCTGGGCGGACACTCCGGCCAGGTTGGTCTGGAGCTCGACGATCCGCTCTTCGAGGATCCTCGAATTGCGCGGCGAGTCGGCGAGCTTGCGGCGCAGCACAGCGATTTCCTGCTCAAGGAACGAGACCTGAGCGGCCTCGTCGGAACCACGAGCGGGCCTGCCGGTGCTGCGGTTGTAGTCGTCATCGTGGGCTGCCACGGTCCTCACCTCCTCCGGGGAGCTGGACGCTTCCAGACCCTACCTGGGACCAGGGGTCCGTAAACCCCTAGATCAAGAAAGATGGAACGGGCGTGTCCGATCTTCGCCCCAGCGTGCTTCCCCTCTGCTAAGGGGATACCCACCGCTCACCACCCAAAGCGGGCCAGATGTATCGTCGAGCGAAGTGATATCCGATCGCGACCGGGCACCTGGGTCCGATCGTTGTACGAATGGCGGGATTGCCCCCGGAAAAGGGGCGACCCGGGACAGAAACGGCAGGGGACCATGTCGGTAACCGAGCAGACGGCCACGGCGGCCGAACAGCTGGAGGTGTGGATCGACCAGGATCTGTGCACCGGCGACGGCATCTGCGTGCAGTACGCACCCGAGGTCTTCGAGCTGGACATCGACGGCCTCGCCTACGTGAAGGGGCCGGACGACGAGCTGCGCCAGCAGCCCGGGCAGACCGCCCCGGTGCCGCTGACGATCCTTCAGGACGTGGTGGACTCGGCGAAGGAGTGCCCCGGCGACTGCATCCACGTGCGCCGGGTCACCGACCGGGTCGAGGTGTACGGGCCGGACGCGGACTGACGCGTCCTCCCCCTCAGGTCTGGCTGACCGGGGCGGCGGTCTGGGAGCGTTCCCAGCCGCCGCCCTTGCGCATCCAGGTGAGGTCGAGTGAGATGTCAGGGCGGAAGCGCGGCACCTCGTCGCTCGAATACCCCTGCGCGTGACCGGTGATGGCGCCGTCGGAGCGCAGCGCGAGCCGGCCGAGGGTGAGGTTCTCGCGCTCGGAGAGGAGCGTGGCCAGCACCACCGGGCGCTCGCCCGGGCCGAAGCCGAGCAGGTAGACGGCGTCCGGCGGCGTGCCGTTCTCGGCCGCGCAGTGCGCGGCGACGACCGTGCCGGGCCGCCCGTCGCCCAGGTCGGCTGGCATGCTGATGGCCGTCGCGACCGGGAACGGGCCGCAGTCGAGCGGAAGTTGGGCCTTGGCCGGGTCGGGGGCGGCGCTCGCCCCGAGGGCCTTGGGAGTGCCGTGCAGGGGCACCGGGGTGCCGGTCGCGGGGCCGGCGGCGAGGGCCGAGGCCACCACCGCGCCGCAGCCGGCCAGGGCCAGGGCCCAGTGCCAGGGGGCGGTGCGCGCGTGCCCGGGCCCGGTGCGGCCCCGCGGTGTCTGCTGTCCAGCCGTCGTCCCGACCGCGGTCTCCACCAGGCGTCCCCTCCAGTGCTCCCAGGAGCTGGTCTGCGTGCGCGAGCATCGTCCCACACGCCGGCGGCCGAAATGCCGAGGGGTGGCACGAGCAGGCTCGTACCACCCCTGGGAAGCGATCCCGGTCAGCCCAGGTCGGGCTGCTCGGTCTCGACGGCGCGGGCCGCGGCACGGGCCGCGGCGCGCTCCCGCAGAGTCGACTCCGAGCCCCCGTTGTCGTAGTCCTCGCCGTACGCGCCCTTGGCCGGGCGGCGGCGGCGCAGCGGCGGCTCGACGCCGTCGGCGAGGCGGCGGGCGGTGAGCAGGAAGCCGGTGTGGCCGATCATCCGGTGGTCCGGGCGGACGGCCAGGCCCTCCAGGTGCCAGGTGCGGACCATGGTCTCCCAGGCCTGCGGCTCGGTGAAGGTGCCGTGGTCGCGCAGTGCCTCGACGGTCTTGGACATCTGCGTGGTGGTGGCCACGTAGCAGCAGATCAGGCCGCCGGGGACGAGCGCCTTGGAGGCGACGTCCAGGCACTCCCAGGGGGCGAGCATGTCGAGGATGACGCGGTCGACGTCGGCCTCGACCAGGTTGTCCTGGAGGTCGCCGACGGTGAGCTTCCACGCCGGGTGCGGCCCGCCGAAGTAGCGCTCGACGTTGCCCTTGGCGATGTCGGCGAAGTCCTGCCGGCGCTCGTACGAGGCCAGCATGCCGGTGTCGCCGACGGCGCGCAGCAGGTAGGTGGAGAGCGCGCCCGAGCCGACACCGGCCTCGACGACGCGGGCGCCGGCGAAGATGTCGGCCATGGCCAGGATCTGCCCCGCGTCCTTGGGGTAGATCACGGCGGCGCCGCGCGGCATGGACAGGACGTAGTCGGGGAGCAGGGGGCGCAGCGCGAGGTACGGGACGTTCCCCGTGGTGCGCACGACCGTGCCCTCGGGGGCGCCGATCAGCTCGTCGTGCGGGAACGCACCCTTGTGGGTGTGGAACTGGTTCCCGGCCTGGAGCGTGAACGTGTAGTGGCGGCCCTTGGGGTCGGTCAGCTGGACCTGGTCCCCGACCTGGAAGGGCCCGCGTCGGCGGGTGGCACCGGTCGGTTCGGACATGCGGTCAATCCTAAGGGAAGCGGACGGTCCGCCCGACCAGAGTGATCACCGGCCGGCGACGGCGGCGGTGAGGCGCTGCTCGATGTCGGTGAGCGCGGCGACGCCGAACACCCGGCCGTCCGCCTCGACCACCAGGTACTCCCCGGCCGGGGTCGCCTGGACGGCGCGCAGCAGGTCCTCGCCGCCGAGGTCGGCGTCCAGCCGCAGGCCGGGTTCGAGGTCGCGGGCGAGCGGGCCGACGGCGACCCACGGGCGGCGGTGCTCGGGCACCGCGCGGACGGCGGACTCGCGGACGATGCCGATCGGGTCGCCCCGGCCGTCCACCACCACGACCGCGCCGGCCTGGGCCTCGCGGGCCCGGCGCAGCGCCTCGCCGAGCGGGGTGTCGGCGGTGACCTCGACGGTCCGGCGGGCGAGCTCGCGCAGCCGCAGGCCGGGCAGCACCTCCTTGAGCCGGGCGTTGCGCAGGCTCCCGGTGGCGCCGTTCCAGATGATCGCGGCGAGGACGGCGGCCAGCACCGCGTCCACCAGGGTGTCGGTCGTGGTGCGCTCGATCCCGCGGGCGGCGCTGAACAGCGGCAGGCCGATCAGCACCACGACGGCCAGCGCCCGGCCGACCCAGGCGGCGGCGACCGTGCCGGTCATCGCCTTGCCGCTGATCGCCCAGACGACCGCGCGCAGCATCCGGCCGCCGTCCAGCGGCAGGCCGGGCAGCAGGTTGAACGCGGCGACCACCAGGTTGGAGACCATCAGCCCGGTGAGCAGCACCCCGGGCACCGTGGAGAGCTCCACGGCCTGCATCGCGAGGTAGAACACGCCGCCGAGCACCAGCGAGAGCAGCGGGCCGACGAAGGCCAGCCAGAACTCGCGCCACGGGCTCTCGGCCTCGTTCTCGATCTCGGAGACGCCGCCGAAGAACTGCAGCTGGATCCGCCGTACACCGAGCCTGTAGCGCAGCGCGACCAGGGTGTGAGCGAGCTCGTGCACCAGGACGGAGGCGTAGAAGGCGACCGCGAAGAAGAACGCGAGCAGGTAGCGGGCGGCGCCGAGGTCCGGCAGGACGTCGCCGAGCTGGCCGCCGAACACCCAGGTGATCAGCGCGGCGATGACGAACCAGGAGGGGGTCACGTAGATGGGCACGCCGAAGGGGCGGCCCACCAGGAGGCCGCTGCCGCGCTCGGGCGGCCTCGGCGGTCGCCCTGCCGGGCGGCCGCCGTCGTCCTGCGGTGGCTGGTCGGAGGTCTGCTGCCCCCTGCTGTCGCTCACCGTGATCCCTTCGGTCGTCTGCCCCGTCGTGCCCCGGTGCGCCCACGCTACGTGATCGCGGCCCTCCGGTGGCGTGCGGCCCTCTGTCAGGCTTCATACCCACTGTGCCGCGCGGTGTGGCAGCACCGTGGCAGCAGGATGACAGCGAAGGGCAATAGGGTCGGAGGCATGCAGCAGACCGACACCACCAGCGCCGCCGGGGCCCCGGCGCGCCCGGCGGCGCCCCCGACCGGCCTGTCCCCGTCCCGGGCGGGGGACTTCCTGACCTGTCCCCTGCTGTACCGGCTGCGGGTGATCGACCGGCTGCCCGAGCCGCCGAGCGCGGCGGCGACCAGGGGCACGCTGGTGCACGCGGTGCTGGAGCGGCTCTTCGACAGCCCCGCGACCGAGCGGACACCGGAGCGGGCGCTGGGCCTGCTGCGCCCGCAGTGGGAGCGGCTGCTGGGCGAGCGCCCGGAGCTGGGCTCGCTGTTCCCGGACGATCCGGACGGCGCGGCGCTCGCCCGCTGGCTGGCGGACGCCGAGAAGCTGGTCGGCCAGTGGTTCCGGCTGGAGGACCCGACCCGGCTGCACCCGGTGGAGCGCGAGCTGTACGTGGAGACGGCCCTGGAGTCGGGGCTGCTGCTGCGCGGCTACATCGACCGGGTGGACGTCGCCCCGAGCGGCGAGGTCCGGCTGGTGGACTACAAGACCGGCCGGGCGCCCTCGCGGGACTTCGAGGGCAAGGCGATGTTCCAGATGAAGTTCTACGCGCTCGTGGTGTGGCGCTGGAAGGGCGTCGTCCCCAAGCGGCTCCAGCTGGTCTACCTCGGCGGGGGCGGGGACGTGGTCAGCTACGACCCGGACGAGGCCGACCTGCTCGCGGTGGAGCGCAAGCTGCGGGCGCTCTGGGAGCGGATCACCCACGCGGTGGCCACCGGGGAGTTCCCGGCGACCCGCAACCGCCTCTGCGACTGGTGCGACCACCAGGCCAGTTGCCCGGAGTTCGGCGGCACTCCCCCGCCGTACCCGCTGCCGCTGTCGCGTACGTCTGACGAAGACGATCCCACGGGGGATCAGATGAGCAAGGAGTCCTAGTGACGATCCGAGTGCTGCTGGTCGACGACCAGCCGCTGCTGCGCACCGGTTTCCGGATGATCCTGGAGGCCGAGTCCGACCTGGTCGTGGTCGGTGAGGCCGGCGACGGTCAGCAGGCGCTGGACCAGGTGCGGGCGCTGCAGCCCGACGTGGTGCTGATGGACATCCGGATGCCCAGGATGGACGGCGTCGAGGCGACCCGCAGGATCGCCGGCCCCGGTCGGGACGGCCCGGCCAAGGTGCTGGTGCTGACCACCTTCGACCTGGACGAGTACGTGGTGGAGGCGCTGCGTGCGGGCGCCAGCGGCTTCCTGCTGAAGGACGTCCCGGCGGAGGAACTGGTGCAGGCGATCCGGGTGGTGGCGGACGGCGCGGCGATGCTGGCGCCGAGCATCACCCGCCGGCTGCTGGACATGTACGCCACCAAGCTGCCCTCGGGCGAGGAGGCGCCGCCGCAGGCGCTGAGCGCGCTGACCGAGCGTGAGCTGGAGGTGCTGAAGCTGGTGGCACGCGGGCTCTCGAACGCGGAGATCGCGGCCGAACTGTTCGTCAGCGAGACCACCGTGAAGACGCACGTCGGCCATGTGCTGACCAAGCTCCAGCTGCGCGACCGGGTGCAGGCGGCGGTGTACGCGTACGAGAGCGGGCTGGTGCGCCCGGGCGCCCTGTAGGCCCTGTCCGGCCGAACGTGCCGACGGCCCGCCCGCCTTCCCCGTGCACCCAGGGGG
>NZ_JBHWIJ010000261.1:0-12579 GCF_042732255.1 Kitasatospora sp. NPDC059803
CTTTGGTAAGGGTCATGGGTCGTCGAGCCGGGGCCGTGGGTTTTCCGAGGGGCAGCGCATCATTTTTCTCTCTTTTACCGCGCGGGTAGGGGGAGGACGTGGCGGAGGGCTTCGAGGGCGTCGGGGGAGCCGTCTGTGGTGAGGGTGGTGTGGGTGCCGCGGCCGTAGGTGAAGAGGACCAGGTCGCCTGGTTCGCCGGTGAGTTGGACGGTGGGGGAGCCGGCGGGGCCGACGGTGAGGGACTGGCCGTCGGGGCGGCGCAGGGTCAGGCGGACGGGGGAGCGGCGGCCGGCTTCCAGGCGGGCCAGCAGCGGCAGGCGGCGCCACAGGGCTTCGGCGCGGCCGGCGGGCACCGGGGAGGGCGTCCAGTCGTCGGCGGCCCGCAGGACGTCCTCGGCGTGCACGTAGTACTCGACGGTATTCGCGGCCTCGTCGGCGCCGGGCAGGGCGAACAGGGAGAACACCGGCGGGCCGGAGCGGAAGAGCTTCAGCAGTTCCTCGTACGGGCGCTCGGCGTACGCGGACTGCACCCGGTGGGTCCAGTCGGCGAGGGCGCCGACCCGGATGCCAGCCGCCGCGTCGGCGCGGCGTTCCCGGATCACCAGGTGGGCGGCGAGGTCGCGGGTGGTCCACCCGGCGCAGAGGGTGGGGGCGTCCGGCCCGGCGGCGGCCAGGAGTGCGGCGAGGCGGTGGCGTTCGGCGAGGGCGTGGTTCGACATGGCGCCACGATAGAGGCTGTCAGTGCAGGTTGCCGGTGAGCTTGGGGCCGCCCTGCTTGTTGGAGGCCGTCAGGGTGCAGGTGTAGTCCCGCCAGCCCTGCTGGTAGTTGGCCTGGGCGGGGCCGAACTGGCGGCCGTAGTACGTCTTCCCGTCGTTCTGGCGGGCCTTGGCGGCGGCCTCGGCCTCCTTGCAGCCCTCGCGCATGGCGAGCGAGATCGGGATCTCGCCGGTCAGGCCGTCGGCCAGTTTCAGGTCGGCGATCACCTGGCCGTCGTGCTCGCCGGTGCAGGGGCGCTCCTCGGCCTTGGTGATCACCGGGCTGAGCTGCGGGTGGTCGAAGCAGGCGCCGACCGGGAAGAAGGCGTACGGCGGGGCCTTGGTCGGGGTGGGTGTCGGCGTGGGGGTGGGTGTCGGCGTGGGGGTGGGTGTCGGGGTCGGGGTGGCCGTGGGGGTGGGCGGGGGTGGCGAGGCGGCGGGCTTGCGCTCCTCCGGCCAGAGCAGGACGGTGGCCACCACCGCGAGCAGCACGGCCAGGACGGCCACGACGGCGAGGACCAGGCCCCGGGACGGGCGGGGGTCGGCGGCTGCGGGCGGCTGCTGCTCGGAGGTCATGGCCATGAGGATGGCCCACGCGGGGCCCGCCCGGCAGGCGGTTGGCCGAAATCGCCCCTTTACGGCGAGGTTCAGGGTGGGGCGGGATAGGCTCCCCGGCCGCACGGATCCAGCCCGGAGGTAGTCAGTGCACCGCGTAGGGCCCACCGCACAAGGCGCACGGCACAGGGCGCACGGCGCATCCGGGGCTGCGGGCCGGACTGCAACAATGGCCCCATGTCCACCACACCCGCCACCCCCGGCACCACCGTCCTGGCCCCCGAGATCGCCGCGCGCCTCAAGCGCACCGAGGACGGCCTGCTCCCGGCGATCGCGCAGCAGTACGACACCGGCGAGGTGCTGATGCTGGGCTGGATGGACGACGAGGCGCTGCACCGCACGCTCACCACCGGCCGCTGCACCTACTGGAGCCGCAGCCGCCGCGAGTACTGGGTGAAGGGCGACACCTCCGGCCACGCCCAGGCGGTCAAGTCGGTGGCGCTGGACTGCGACGGCGACACCCTGCTGGTGAAGGTCGACCAGACCGGTGCCGCCTGCCACACCGGCGACCGCACCTGCTTCGACGCCGACGTGCTCCCGCTCGCCTGACCCCTCCTCCTGCTCCTCCTACCGGATCTCCAGAAGGTGCCGCTCGCCATGGATCTCGAAGCCTTCCGCAAGCTCGCCGTCGACACCCGGGTCATCCCGGTCACCCGCAGGCTCCTCGCGGACGGTCTCACCCCGATCGGCCTGTACCGCAGCCTCGCCGAGGAGCGGCCCGGCACCTTCCTGCTGGAGTCTGCCGAGCAGGGCCGCAGCTGGTCGCGCTACTCCTTCGTCGGCGTCCGCAGCGCCGCCGTCCTCACCGTCGGGGAGGACGGCGAGGCCCGCTGGCTGGGCACCCCGCCGGTCGGCATCCCGACCGGCGGCGACCCCTTGCAGGTGCTGCGCGCCGCGCTGGAGGCGCTGCACACCCCGCGCCGCGACGACGACGGCCTGCCGCCGCTCACCGGCGGCCTGGTCGGCTACCTGGGCTACGACGTCGTCCGCCGGCTGGAGAAGCTGCCCGACCTCAACCCGGACGACCTGCGGCTGCCCGAGCTGACCATGATGCTCGCCACCGACCTCGCCGTGCTCGACCACGTCGACGGCACGGTGCTGCTGATCGCCAACGCCGTCAACCACAACGACCTGGCCAGCGGCGTGGACGAGGCCTACGCGGACGCGGTGGCCCGGCTGGACGCCATGGAGGCCGACCTGCTCAAGCCGGTCGACCCGGGCCTGGCCACCTTCACCCCGGCCGGGCCGGGCGAGGCCCGCTCCCCGTTCGGCGGCGCGCCGTACCGGGCGGCGGTGGAGGTGGTGAAGGAGCGGATCCGGGCCGGCGAGGCCTTCCAGGTCGTCCCCTCGCAGCGCTTCGAGGCGCCCTGCCCGGCCTCGGCGCTGGACGTCTACCGCGTGCTGCGCACCACCAACCCCAGCCCGTACATGTACCTGTTCCGCTTCCCGGGGCCGGACGGCACCGCCGAGGGCGGCTTCGACGTGGTCGGCTCCAGCCCGGAGGCGCTGGTCAAGGTGACCGGCGGCGAGGCGATGGTGCACCCGATCGCCGGGACGAGGCACCGCGGCGCCACCCCGCACGAGGACGCGGCGCTGGCCGCCGAACTGCTCGCCGACCCCAAGGAGCGGGCCGAGCACCTGATGCTGGTCGACCTGGGCCGCAACGACCTCGGCCGGGTCTGCGAGCCGGGCAGCGTGGAGGTGGTCGACTTCATGCACATCGAGCGTTACAGCCACGTGATGCACATCGTCTCCACCGTCACCGGCCGGGTGGCGCCCGGGCGGACCGCCTTCGACGTGCTGACCGCCTGCTTCCCGGCGGGCACCCTGTCCGGCGCGCCCAAGCCCCGCGCGATGCGGATCATCGAGGAGCTGGAGCCCACCCGCCGCGGCCTGTACGGCGGCTGCGTCGGCTACCTGGACTTCGCCGGGGACTCCGACACCGCGATCGCGATCCGCACCGCCGTGCTGCGCGACGGCACCGCCTTCGTGCAGGCCGGCGCGGGCGTGGTCGCGGACTCCGACCCGCACGGGGAGGACACCGAGTGCCGCAACAAGGCGGCCGCCGTGCTGCGGGCCGTCGCCACCGCCAATACGCTGCGGACGCCGGAACTGTCGTAAGTCGTGAGCCGTGAGCTGTAAGTCGTCAGTGTCGTGAGTCGTCGAGGGAGGCGGCCGGGATGTCCGAGGTGTCGCCCGACGAACTGCGGCGGGTGGTCGTGCTCGATGCGGCCGCCCAGATCGAGGACCAGCTGGGCGGGCACGGCCGGGTGCTGGCCGGCTCCGTGACCGACGCCCCGGCCGGGGCCCCCGACCTGATCCCCGACCTGACGGTGACCGCCCCGGGGGCGGAGCCCGACGGCCGGGGCCGGTACGCCGGGGGCGACGTCGAGGCCGTCCTGGAGGTGGCCCGGCCGCACCTCGCCGAGGCGGCGCTGGCGTACGCGCGCAGCGGGATCCCGCTGTACGTGGTGGTCGACCCGGCGGCGGCGGCCTGCACCGTGCACACCGCGCCGTCCGCCGACGGCGGGTACCGGGAGGCGGAGCGGGTGCCGTTCGGCAACGACCTGTTCCTGCCGCTCGCCGGGCGGACGCTGGTGCTGCGGACGGACGAGTTCCCGGCCGGGCCGCCCACCCCGGGTGCGGGGCCGGACGCCGGGCGGGGGATAGTGGACGGGTGAGCGCACCTGACCAGACCCCCGTACCCGCCCCGCCGGCCCCCGCGTCGGGGCGCCGGACGCTCGGCGTGATGCTCCTGCTGACCGTGCTGAGCGCCGTGCTGGTGCTGACCGCCGTCGGCCGGGTCTGGGCCGAGGGCCGGGCCGGCACCCTGGCGGTGTCCGTCTCCGGCGGCGCGATCTCCGAACTCCCGGGCGGGCTGGCCCTGGTGGGGCTGGCGGCGGCCGTCGCGGTGTTCGCGGTGCGCGGCGCGGGCCGGCTCGCGGTCGGCGCGCTGACCCTGCTGGCGGGCCTCGGCGCGGCCGCCGCCTCGGCCGCGGGCGCCGGGGACACCGCCGCGCTGGACGCCGAGGCGGCCCGCAAGCTGGCGCTGTCCGGGTCGGCGGCCACCGAGGTCGGCCACACCGGCTGGCCCTGGGTGGCGCTGGCCGGCGGGCTGCTGCTGGCCGTCGCCGGGCTGCTCACCCTCCGCTACGGCCGGAGCTGGCCGGCCATGGGCAGCCGCTACGAGGCGCCCACCCGCAAGGCCCCGGCGAAGAGCGAGACCCCGGCCGACCTGTGGAAGGCGCTGGACCGGGGCGAGGACCCGACCACGGTCTGAGCGCGGGGCCTGGGCGCTGCTCCTGAGCGCTGGTCCTGAGCGCCGGGCCCGGGCTTCCGGCCTGAGCGGGCCCCAGTAGTAGGCCTCAGCAGCCCTCAACGGGCCCCGGCGGCGGTGTGACGCGATAGACCCGCCACCCGCTTTGGGCCGTCGGTGTGTGGCCCGGCACAATGGAACCCGTCAACCCGCCGGCGGCCCCGCAGGCCCGGCCGGGCCCCGAGAGGCTAGGAGCACCACTCAGATGGCAGCAGCAGCACACGGTCACACCACCGCCGCCTGGACCGGCGTGACCATCACGTTCATCGGTTTCGGGATCGCGGGGGTCGCGATGATCCTCCCGTCGGTGATGCTGGTCTGGGCCGGCATCGCGGTCATCCTGGCCGGCGGCGTGGTCGGCAAGGCGATGTCGATGGCGGGCATGGGCCAGCAGCCGAGCGCCAACGTGTACACCTCGCACGAGGAGCAGCGCGCGGCCCGGGCCGCCGTCGCCGCCTGACGACGGACTCCTCGCAGCAGTACGACTCGCAGGAGTACGACTCGTAGCAGTACCGACTTGTAGCAGTACCGAACGGCGGGCGCGCCACGCCCGCCGTTTCGTTCTGTCCGGGCCCGGCACGGGCAGAATCGGGGCGTGACCTCCGCCTCCACCACCTCCGCCCTGCCGCCCGTCCTGCGCCGGCTCGGCCCGCCGCTGGCCGCGCTGGCGGCGGTGGCCGTCCCCGCCGTCTACGTCGCCGCGGTGGACCCGAACACCCCCGGGCACTACCCCGACTGCCCCTTCCTGGCCGCCACCGGCTGGTGGTGCCCCGGTTGCGGGGGGCTGCGCTGCGTCCACGCGCTGGCCCACGGGGACTTCACCGGCGCGCTGCACGACAACGCCGCGGCCGTCCTGCTGTTCGGCGTCCTGGCGCTGCTGTGGCTGCGCTGGGCCTGGGCCGCGCTGACCGGCGCCGGGCCGCGGCCCAGGCCCCCGGTCGGGGCCCGGCGCTGGGTGCTGATCCTCCTGCTGCTGCTGGTGTTCACGGTGGTGCGCAACCTGCCCGTCGGGGCGGGGCTGGCGCCCCTGCTGGTTTGATCGCCCACGCCGGCGGGTAGCGAGCCGCGCAGGCTCGCGCACCGGTCCACACCGGGGCCCGTACATCGGTCCACTTGGTCCGCACCGCGCGTCCGGGCACCGCCGGGGAACCGGTGAAACCGCAGTTGGGGGCTGCTCAGGGGGGCGTCCGGCACGCGAGACGCACACCGGGCGGATGCGCCCCGCGCCCCCGGGTGCCGATACCATCGAAGTGCCGCCGGGCCACCGCCCGGACGGCTCGTCGCCGGCGAACGAACAGAAATGTTGGGGGCACTTCGCGTGAGCGAGCGAACCATTGACAGGTGCGTGTTGCGCGCAGCGCCTGCTGAGCGAAGCGAGGTGTGCGCATGAGTGTGCTCGACACGATCATCGAGGGGGTCCGCGAGGACCTCGCCGAACGGCAGGCCCGGGTCTCCCTGGACCAGCTGAAGGAACTCGCCGCCAAGGCCCCCGAGGCGAAGGACGGCGTCGCCGCGCTCAAGGGCGACGGGGTCCGGGTGATCTGCGAGGTGAAGCGCTCCAGCCCCTCCAAGGGTGCCCTGGCCGCGATCGCCGACCCGGCCGCCCTGGCGAGCGACTACGCGGCCGGCGGCGCCGCCGCGATCAGCGTGCTCACCGAGCAGCGCCGCTTCGGCGGCTCGCTGGCCGACCTGGACGCCGTCCGCGCGGCGGTGGACACCCCGCTGCTGCGCAAGGACTTCATCGTCACCGCCTACCAGCTGTGGGAGGCCCGCGCGCACGGCGCCGACCTCGCGCTGCTGATCGTCGCCGCCCTCGACCAGTCGGCCCTGGTGTCGCTGATCGAGCGGGCCGAGTCGATCGGCCTCACCCCGCTGGTCGAGGTGCACGACGAGGAGGAGATCAAGCGCGCGGTGGACGCCGGGGCGCGGATCATCGGCGTCAACGCCCGCAACCTCAAGACCCTTGAGGTGGACCGCAACACCTTCGGCAACGTCGTCCACGCCATCCCGGACAGCGTCGTCAAGATCGCCGAGTCCGGCGTGCGCGGCCCGCTGGACGTGATCTCCTACGCCAACCTGGGCGCCGACGCCGTCCTGGTCGGCGAGTCCCTGGTGACCGGCAAGGACCCGCGCGCCGCGGTCGCCGACCTGGTCGCGGCCGGCGCCCACCCCGCCGTCCGGCACAAGGACTGACCCGCCGACATGAAGATCGCCACCCGCCTCGCCCCCGGTTGCCGCCCGCGCGGCTGCCGCGCGCCCGCACGCCGGGTGCTGGGGCGGCGGGTGCGCTACGTGATCGGCTGCGAGCCCGGGCAGGTGCCGGGCCGCCGATGGCGACGGACATCCGGCTGAGCCCAGCCACGAGACGTCCCTGTCGTCATCTTCCAAAGGACTCCACCATGTCCGACAAGTCCGCGAAGGACTACCTGCCCGGCGCCCAGGTGCCGGACGCCCGAGGCTACTTCGGTGCCTACGGCGGCCGCTTCATCCCCGAGGCGCTGGTCGCCGCGGTCGAGCAGGTCGCCGAGGAGTACGAGAAGGCCAAGGCCGACCCGGCCTTCGCCGCCGAACTCGACGGCCTGCTCAAGGACTACACCGGCCGCCCGAGCCCGCTGACCGACGTGCACCGCTTCTCCGCCGAGGCGGGCGGCGCGCGCGTCCTGCTCAAGCGCGAGGACCTGAACCACACCGGCTCGCACAAGATCAACAACGTGCTGGGCCAGGCCCTGCTCACCCGGCGGATGGGCAAGACCCGGATCATCGCCGAGACCGGCGCCGGCCAGCACGGCGTGGCCACCGCCACCGCCTGCGCCCTGTTCGGCTTCGACTGCACCATCTACATGGGCGAGGTCGACACCCAGCGCCAGGCGCTGAACGTCGCCCGGATGCGGATGCTCGGCGCCGAGGTGGTGTCCGTCACCTCCGGCAGCCGCACCCTCAAGGACGCCATCAACGAGGCGTTCCGCGACTGGGTCGCCAACGTGGACTCCACCCACTACCTGTTCGGCACCGTGGCCGGCCCGCACCCCTTCCCGATGATGGTCCGCGACTTCCACCGGGTCATCGGCATCGAGGCCCGCCAGCAGGTGCTCGACCGCACCGGGCGGCTGCCCGACGCCGTCGTCGCCTGCGTCGGCGGCGGCTCCAACGCGATGGGCATCTTCCACGAGTTCATCCCCGACGCCGGCGTGCGCCTGATCGGCTGCGAGGCCGCCGGCGAGGGCGCCGACACCCCCAAGCACGCCGCCACCCTCACCAAGGGCGACCCCGGCGTGCTGCACGGCTCGCGCACCTACGTCCTCCAGGACGAGGACGGCCAGACCATCGAGTCGCACTCCATCTCCGCCGGCCTCGACTACCCGGGCGTCGGCCCGGAGCACGCCTGGCTGAAGGACACCGGACGGGCCGAGTACCGCCCCGTCACCGACGACGCCGCCATGCAGGCGCTGCGGCTGCTGTCCCGCACCGAGGGCATCATCCCGGCCATCGAGAGCGCCCACGCGCTGGCCGGCGCCCTGGAGCTGGGCCGCGAGCTCGGGCCCGAGGCCACCATCCTGGTCTCGCTCTCCGGGCGCGGCGACAAGGACATGCACACCGCGGCCGAGTACTTCGGCCTGTACGACGAGCCGGCCGGCGGCTCGGCCCACGACGCGGCCCACGGGGGTAAGTGACCATGGCATCGAAGCTCAGTGGCATCCTGGCGGCCGCCAAGGCCGAGGACCGCGCCGCGCTGATCGGCTACCTGCCGGGCGGCTTCCCGACCGTCGACGGCGGCATCCGGGCGATCAACGCGCTGATCGAGGGCGGCTGCGACATCGTCGAGGTCGGCCTGCCGCACTCCGACCCGGTGCTGGACGGCGCCGTCATCCAGACCGCCGACGACATCGCGCTGCGCGGCGGCGTGCGGATCAAGGACGTGCTGCGCACCGTCCAGGAGGTCGCCACCGCGCACCCCGAGGCGGCGGTGCTGGTGATGACGTACTGGAACCCGGTCGACCGCTACGGCACCGCGCGCTTCGCCGCCGACCTCGCCGCCGCGGGCGGCGCCGGCTGCATCCTGCCGGACCTGCCGGTGGAGGAGTCCGAGGAGTGGCGCAAGGCGGCGGACGAGCACGGGCTCGACACCGTGTTCGTGGTCGCCCCCAGCAGCAAGGACCCGCGCCTGGCCGAGGTCACCGCGGCCGGCAGCGGCTTCGTCTACGCGGCCGCCGTGATGGGCGTGACCGGGACCCGCGCCCAGGTCGGCTCGCTCGCCGAGGACCTGGTCGCCCGCACCCGGGCCACCACCGACCTGCCGGTCTGCGTCGGCCTCGGCGTCTCGACCCCCGCGCAGGCCGCGGAGGTGGCGGGCTTCGCCGACGGCGTGATCGTGGGCTCCGCGTTCGTGAAGCGGATCCTGGAGGCCGGTGACGACGAGGCGGCCGCGCTGGACGCGGTGCGCGCCCTGGCCGGCGAGCTGGCGGCGGGCGTCCGCCGGCGCTGACCCCCGTACCACTGACGGCCCGGCGCCCTTCGTGGGCGGGGGGCCGTCGCGCTTGCGTGCGCCCGGCTCGCCGGGCGGCGGCGCTCGCGCGGCCCCGAACGGGTGAACAGCGACGGGCACACGCATCAGGCGGGGTTGACCGGCGTTGAGTGGAGGGACGAGTGCACGAACGAGGTGCACGGGGGTTGCCGAGCGAGCGAAGGAGTGAGCCGGTGCCGGGTCTCCATCGGGCCGTTCTGCTGCGGGCCGCCGCCGCCGCGCTGGCGCTCGGCGCCGCCGTCGGCGCGCACACCGAGGTGGGGCAGGCGCTGGCCAGGCGCGGTGCCGAGCGGGCCGTGCGGGACGCGTACGCCTGCGCCGAGGCGGCCCGCTGGAACGCCGCCGAACGGGCCGCCCACCCGCACCACGAGGGCCGCGCCGACCTGTTCGACCCCGGCCGTCCGCCCGGCTGCCGCTCCTGAGGGCCGCGCCGACCTGATCGACCACGGCCGTCCGCGCAGCCACCCGCCCGGCCGTCCGCCCTTGAACGGACGTTCGCCGGATTCGGACACACCATCACCAGACGTCACCCATCCGGCTTAATTCCTGAATATGGAGGAACCGCCCTTCATCCCTTACGGTTCATCAGGAAGTGAACGAGTTTCCCGAGGGGGGTTCCCTGATGGCCGGCCCGGCAGCGCAGCCCGGTGACCCGGCGCCCGCGCCGCCCGCCCGGCGGCCGGTGCCGGCCTGGAGTCCGTGGCTGGGCACCGTCGTCCGGCTCGGCCTCGCGGTGGTCTGGGGCTGGGCCGGCCTGGCCAAGATCGCCGACCCGGCGGAGGCCGCCCAGGCCGTCCGCGCCTACGAGATCCTGCCCGAGGGCCTGGTCAAGCCGGTCGGCTACGCCCTGCCCTTCCTGGAGCTGGCGCTCGCCCTGCTGCTGGTGATCGGCCTCGGCGTCCGGATCGTCGCCGGCGTCTCCGCGCTGCTGCTGCTCACCTTCATCGCCGGGATCGCCGCCGCCTGGGCTCGCGGCATCTCGATCGACTGCGGCTGCTTCGGCGGCGGCGGGCACATCGACGCCTCGCAGACCGAGTACCTCCAGGAGATCCTGCGCGACACCGGGTTCCTCCTGCTGGCCGGGTGGCTGCTGTGGCGGCCCCGCACCAGGCTCTCGGCGGACGGCTGGCTGGCGAGCTGACCGGCCGGCCCCCGCCGCACCCCCACCCCACCCCACGAAGGCCCTCCCCGATTGTGGATGTCAAGGCAATGAGCGAGAAGAACCGAGAAGGCAAGCGCACCGCCCGCGAGCGGATGCTGGAGCAGCGGGCGGCCGACGAGGCCACGTCCAAGCGCAGGAAGAAGCTGTTGGTGGGCGGCGCGGTGCTCGTGGTGATCGCCGCCGCCGTGGTCACCGGCGTCGTGGTGCAGAACCAGCGCTCCAAGCCGGAGACCCCGGTCGCCGCCCCCGCCGGGACGATCGGCGACAAGAACCTGGTCATCCCGGCCGGCTCGGCCAACGCCCCGGCCGTCCTCACCGTCTACGAGGACCCGCGCTGCCCGGCCTGCGGGATCTTCGAGCGCGAGTTCTCCTCGACCGTCGACCAGTTGGAAGACGCCGGCAAGATCTACACCAACTACCACATCGTGTCGTTCATCGACCGGGCCGTCCCGGGCAAGGGCTCCAAGGCCGGCGCCAACGCGCTGGCCTGCGCCCAGGACGCCGGGCACTTCCGGGACTTCCACGACGTGCTGTACCGCAACCAGCCGGACGAGACCAGCGACGCCTTCGGCGACAAGGCCGTCCTGATCAACCTCGCCAAGCAGGTCAACGGCCTCGACACGCCCGCTTTCGAGGCCTGCGTCAACGACAACAAGTACGGCGGATGGGTGTCGTCCGTGCAGCAGGACTTCGACAAGTCCAGCTACAAGTCCACCCCGACCGTGCTGCTCAACGGCCAGCCGGTCTACCCCAAGAACGGCGCCGAGGAGATCACCCCGGCGAACCTGGTGAAGTGGGTCGACGCCGCCAACCAGGGCAAGCAGCTGGGCACCGCGGGCTCCAACGGGCAGACCCCGGCGCCCACCAGCACCGCCTCGGAGGCCAACAACCCGTCGCCGACCGCGGGCTGAGCCCCGCCCACCGCCGGGTGACCGCCGCCGCCTCCTCCCCGTCCGGAGGGGGCGGCGGCGCCGTTCCCAGTGCCCGTTGTTCGGTATCTGTGACCCTGGGGGTGCCCAGCAGGGGCCGCAGACCCTGTAGCGTCGGAACCGCCATGGATATCGCCTACATTCCCAGCCCGTCGCGGGGCGTCCTGCACCTCGGACCGGTCCCGCTGCGCGCCTACGCCTTCTGCATCATCCTCGGTGTCGTCGTAGCCGTCTGGCTCGGCAGCAAGCGCTGGGTCGCCCGGGGCGGTGCCAAGCACACGGTCGGCGACATCGCCGTCTGGGCCGTGCCCTTCGGCCTGGTCGGCGGCCGGCTGTACCACGTGATCACCGACCACCAGCTGTACTTCGGGGCCGGCAAGAACCCCTGGAATGCCTTCAAGATCTGGGAGGGCGGCCTCGGCATCTGGGGCGCCGTCGCGCTCGGCGCGGTCGGGGCCTGGATCGGCTGCCGCCGCCGGGGCGTGCCGCTGCCCGCGTACGCGGACGCCATCGCGCCGGGCATCGCGCTCGCGCAGGCGATGGGCCGCTGGGGCAACTACTTCAACCAGGAGCTGTACGGCCGGCCGACCACGCTGCCGTGGGGCCTGGAGATCGACAAGAAGCTGCCGGGCGGCGAGGTCGTCAAGGGCGTCTACCACCCGACCTTCCTGTACGAGTCGATCTGGTGCGTCGGGGTCGCGCTGCTGGTCATCTGGGCCGACCGCCGCTTCAAGCTGGGGCACGGTCGGGCCTTCGCGCTGTACGTGGCCGCGTACACGGTGGGCCGGTTCTGGACCGAGTGGCTGCGGATCGACGAGGCGCACGTCTACTTCGGCCTGCGGCTGAACGACTGGACGTCGATCGTGGTGTTCATCGGCGCCGTGGTCTACCTGGTGGTCGTCGGCAAGAAGCGGCCCGGCCGGGAGGACCCGGCGAGCATCGACCCGCTGGCCGCCGAGGAGGGCGAGGAGCAGGGCCCGTCCGACAAGGCGGCGGCGTCCGGCAAGGCCGCGGGGTCCGAGAAGTCCGGTAAGGCCGAGAAGGCGGGCAAGGCCGCTTCGGCGGAGAAGGCCGGCGGGAAGCCCGCGCCGTCCGAGAAGGTCGCCGGGGCCGGTGAGACCGCCGAACTGTCCCAGTCCGCGGACGAAAAGGCGGACGCGGAGGCAGCCCCCGAAGCCGTCGAGAGCGCCGACAAGAATGCCAAGAACCTGACCTGACCTGGGAGTTCCCCCCGGTGGGGGGGGGGGGGGGCGGGGGCTGGGAGAGCTGGACGGAAGCG
>NZ_JBHWIJ010000262.1:0-1903 GCF_042732255.1 Kitasatospora sp. NPDC059803
CGGGGCGCAGGCCGCTGCCGCCGGGGGCGGGGCCCCCACCGCGGGGGGGGCGGGGGGCGGGCCCCCCGGGGGGCGGCGTCAGGGGCGTGGACGGGCGGCCGTCAGGAGACGGCCACGTCGTCGTAGTAGGTGTAGGTCGGGTCGCCCGGGTAGTTGTCGTCCACGTTGGTGAGGGTGAGCGTGTAGCTGTGCCCCGGGGTGACGGTGCCGGAGGCGGACTTCCAGCCGAGGCCGCTGGTGCAGGTCTTGGCGAGCACCGTGGTCGTGGTGTTGGTGGTGTTGTCCTTGAGCGTGGCGGTCGCCCAGTCGTAGGTGACGGTGTCCGGGCAGGTGACGTCGTACCAGAAGGCGACCTTGCTGCTGCCGGTCGGGGCGGTGAAGGTCTGGCTGGCCGTGGACGTGGTGGTGGGGCCGGTGGAGCCGAGCATGGCGCCGTAGCCGCCGGTGTGCTTGGCGGCGCTGGAGGCGGCGGCGCTGCCGGTGGAGGCCCAGCCGCTCAGGGTGCCGGTCTCGAAGCCGCCGTTGGTGAGGCCGCCGCCGCCCGCGGAGGTGACGGTCCAGCCGAAGGCGGCGGAACCGGAGGCGCCGGTGGCGTCCTTGGCGGTGACCGTGACGCTCGCCGTGCCGGCGGTGGTCGGGGTGCCGCTGATCAGGCCGGAGGCGGAGATGGACAGGCCGGCCGGCAGGCCGCTCGCCGTGTAGGTGAGGGTCTGGCCGGAGGCGCTGTCGGTCGCCGCGATCTGCAGGCTGACGGCCTTGCCGGTGGTGCCGGCCTGGGCGCCCGGGTTGGTGACGGTGACGGTGTTGCCGGTCGTGCCGCCGACGATCGGGTGGGACATCTCGCAGCCGCCCGCACCGCTGTTGAAGTCGTTCGCCCAGGTCGACTGCATGGCGAAGCTGCCGGTGGTGAAGCCGACGTTCGCCGAGGCGCCCTGGCCGCTGCTGACCCAGGCGCACTTGTCGCCGTTCTCGGCGCCGCTGCTGTCGGTCCAGCCGCCGGCCGGGTTCTGGTCGGTGATGGTCTCGGCGTACTCGTGGCCCTCGACGATGGTGACGCCGTCCAGGGTGCCGGCCGTCCCCGCGTTGACGAAGCCCTGGCCGCAGCCGGAGCCCGCGTCGGTCACGTACGGCAGGTTGGTGAAGGCCAGTTCGCCGTACGGGGAGGAGACGGCGCCGCCGGTGAGCGTGGTGTCGCCGGTGTAGTCGTGCCAGGCGCAGAAGTTGCCGGACGCGGTGTTGAAGCCGTCGGGGGTGGTGCCGGTGGGGGAGACGACGACGTACTGGTCGTTCCGGTTGGCCGCGGCCGTGGTGTTGCCGAAGTGGCCGGACGCCTTGACCGCCTCGGCGCCGATCTGGTTGCCGGTCGCGGAGGCGGGCGCCGCGGCGGAGGTGTCCACCCAGACGCCGGCGAGCGCGCCGCCGGTGGGGTAGGCGACGTGCGCGGAGTTGCTCGGGCAGGTCTGGGAGCCGGCGGCGACGCCCTCGCAGTACTGCGTCATGACGCCGGACCAGAGCTCGCTGCCCGCGCCGATGCCCTTGAACAGCTGCTGGAGGCGCGGGGCCATGCCCTTGGCGTCGCCGCTGAGCGTGGTGTTGCCGTTGGTGTCGGTGCCGGAGCTGCCCCACTGGGAGCCCCAGAACACCAGGTAGACGTGCTCCGGTCCGGTGGTCACGCCGATGCTCGGACTGCCCGCCCCGCCACCGTAGTTGAGGTTGTTGGCGGAGGTGGCGTTCGGTGCGGCCTGGTGGCCGCGCAGCGGGACGGCGCCGTGCCGGTACGGGTGGTTCGCCCACCCCCCCGGGGGGGCGGCGTGGGGGGGGGGGGGTTGAACGGGTGGTGAATTAGTGAACCCCCCCCGGGGCCGCCCCGCCCCCCCCCCCACCGACGGGCCTGCGGTCTCCG
>NZ_JBHWIJ010000262.1:1911-12082 GCF_042732255.1 Kitasatospora sp. NPDC059803
GGGTTGTGGGGGGGGGGGGGTGGGGGGGGGGGGGGGGGGCGGCGCGGGGGCCCGGCGCGGGGCGGTTCGGGGTGGTCCCCCGCCGCCGGGGGGGGGGCGGCGTCGTCGGGCTGCGCCTGGGCGGGTGCCGCGGTGAAGCCGGCCGCCGCGAGGGCGAGCGCGGCGACGCCGGTGAGCGCCGCCCGTCCGGCGAGACGGAACGTGGGGGTTCGGCCCATGTGAGGGTTGCCTCTCTCATGCCGACCGCCCGGGCACCGGTGGGTGACGGGTGGTCGCGAAGGACAGGGAGAGGCCGGAGGCGGTGGAACGCCTGGATGACCCGCCGCACAACGGATCACCGGGGGGAAACAGGCCCGCCTCGGCCGCCGAGAAGCAAAGCAGCCGCCGGAGAACGGGGTCAACGAGCCTGACGGTAAAGTGAGTTGCCTTGATTCCCGCGTAATGGAAAAGCCCCCAGACGGAGGGGGTGGCGGTTCGGGTTCCCCAGGTCCGCACACTGTATGCGGGTTTTCGTTAACCGTATGAACGGCCTTGGCCGAAAAGGGATTTGATGGTGAGAAACAGGTAAGACATTAGCCGCCGGGCAGAGGCGCGCGCAAGCGCGAGCTTCCGACGCGCGGAGGCCGCCCCCCTTGTACATGGGGGCGGCCTCCGGCATCACCAGGGGGGGCCGGCGAAACGTCAGTGTTCTTTGGTGAAGCCGGTTCAGGCCGTGAGTGCGGCGTTGCGCAGCCGGGCGGCGGAGCGGGCCAGGAGGAACGCCGCGAGCAGGGCGGGGCAGAAGCCCACCACGCAGGCGGCGAGGACGGCGGTCGCGGTCAGGCCGAACGGGGACACGACGGCGGCGGCGATGCCGGCCAGCGGAGTGACCAGGACGGGGGAGAGCAGCAGCAGGGCTGCCAGCCGCTTCTCCCGGCGGCTCCACTGCGTGGACCGCCACACCCTGCTCGCGGCGATGACGGCGGCGGCCAGTGCGAGCGGGGGCCCGATGGCCGGGACGAACGACAGCGGAACCGGCAGCACCGCGAAGACCAGGGTGCGGGCGGTGCGGCCGCGGCTCTCCGGCTCCGGTCGGGTGCCGCCCTCCTCGTCGAGCGCGGCGTCGGCGATCCGCCGGGGGCTGCCCAGCTGCTCCAGGACCCGCCGGACGGCGGCCTCGTCGGCGGGGTCGCACTCGGCGAGCGAGACCTCGATGTGCTCGCGCAGGTCCGCGAGCAGTTCGCGGCGGCGAGGCTCGGGCAGCGGAGCGGTGTACCGGGCGACCGCGGCCAGGTGGGCGCGGACCAGGGGGTGCTCGATGGGGTTGTTCACGGGTTCTCTCCCGGGGCCAGGACGTGGTCGACGGTTTCGCGGAAGGCGGGCCACAGCGTGGCGAACTCCTCCAGTGCGCTGCGGCCGGTGTCGGTGAGGGTGTAGTACCGGCGGGACGGGCCGCTGGCCGAGTCGCGCAGGAAGGTGTCGGCGAGGCCGGCCCGGCGCAGCCGGGACAGCAGGGGGTAGATGGTGCCCTGGCTGGTCGCCAGCATCGGGAACCGGCCGAGCTCCTGCAGCAGCTCCACCCCGTACCGGGGGCCGTCCCGCAGCAGCGCCAGGACGCAGTACTCCAGTACGCCCTTGCGCAGTTGCGTCGCCACCGGCCCGTCGGCCGCGCCGGCGTCGCCGTCGTGGTGTGTGATGCCAGGTACCATGCGATGCAAGATAGCATGCGACGCCAGGTAGTGGGCGGTCCGGACGAGGGCCACGGGAGCGACCTCACCCGGACGGCGGGGTGGCAGCCGGACCGCCGCACGCCCCTCCACCGGCCCTTCCGGCGGGCGCAGTCGCACCACCGCCCCTAGGGTCTGTGGTGCGTTGACCGTGCCGAGCGCCGGGGCGTACGCCGCCCCGCTGTCCGCCGGGGCGCGCCCGGCAACCCGAGAGGTGGACCGCTCCATGCACACCGTCGTCCGCGGCGCCGGCGCTTTCGGCCTGGCCGCGCTGCTGCTCGCCTGTGCCGCCGGCTGCCAGGGCGACGCCCGCTCCGCCGTCGAGCCCGCGCCGACCTCCCCGGCCGGCTCGCCCGGCTCACCCGCCGCGTCCGCGACCGGACTCGCGGCCCAGCAGCTCGACTGGCAGGCCTGCCCGGCCCCCAGCCCCGCGCAGGGCAGCGGCACCGCGCCCGCCGGTGACTGGCAGTGCGCCACCCTCAAGGCGCCGCTGGACCACGGCAAGCCGGACGGCGAGACCATCGACCTGGCCATGATCCGGAGCCGGGCGAAGGACGAGAAGCACCGGATCGGCTCGCTGCTGTTCAACTTCGGTGGCCCCGGCGCCTCCGGCGTCGCCACGCTGCCCGCCCTCGCCGCCGACTACGCCTCCCTCAACGCCCGCTACGACCTGGTGAGTTTCGACCCCCGCGGGGTCGGCGCCAGCGCCGGGGTGAGCTGCCTGGACGACAAGGCGATGGACGTCAGCCTGGCAATCGACAACACCCCCGGGACCCCCGACGCGGTGAAGGCGCTGGACACCAGCAACGCGCAGTTCACCGCCGCCTGCGAGCACAACTCCGGTCCGGTGCTGCCCTACGTGGACACCGAGAGTGCCGCCCGCGACCTCGACCTGATGCGGCAGGTGCTCGGCGACCAGAAGCTCTTCTACTTCGGCATCAGCTACGGCACCCAGCTCGGCGGCGTCTATGCGCACCTGTTCCCGCAGGAGGTCGGCCGGATCGTCCTGGACTCGGTCGTCGACCCGACGAAGGACCCGCAGCAGTCCGCGCTCGGCCAGGCCAAGGGCTTCCAGCTCGCCTTCGACAACTTCATGAAGGCCTGCGCCGCCGAGGAGGCCGCCGTCTGCCCGACGGGTGCCGGCGGCGTCGAGGGCACGGCGGCGGTCACGGCGCTGCTGCAGAAGCTGGAGCAGTCCCCGCTGCCCACCACCAGCGGGCGGCAGCTCACCGAGACCCTGGCCGTCACCGGCATCGCCGCCGCCCTGTACAGCGAGGAGACCTGGCCCGTCCTGGCCGCCGGGCTCACCGAGGCGATGCAGCAGGGCACCGGCAACACACTGCTCCAGCTCTCCGACGCGATGTTCGGGCGCGACCCGCAGGGGCGCTACACCAACCTGAGCGCCGCCAACCGGGCGATCAACTGCGTGGACGCCCGGCAGCGCTACTCCGACCAGGACGTCGAACAGCAGCTGCCGCAGTTCCGCGACGCCTCCCCGGTGTTCGGCCCCTACTCCGCCTGGGGCCTGACGAGCTGCACCGGCTGGCCGGTGCCGGGCAAGGCCGACCACCCGGACGTCTCGGCCGCCGGCGCGGCCCCGATCGTGGTGGTCGGCACCACCGGCGACCCGGCCACCCCGGTCGAGGGCGCCCACGCGATGGCGCAGCAGCTCGGCCCGGGCGTCGGCGTCAACGTCACCCTCCAGGGCGAGGGCCACGGCGGCTACAACACCGGCGACCCGTGCCTGAAGCAGGCCGTGGACACCTACCTGCTGGACGGCACCGTGCCGGCCGACGGGAAGACCTGCAGCTGAGAAGTGGCCCACCGCAATGGTGATCGATTGGCCCTGGAAAGCGGTCCACTCGGCGTCTAGGCTCTTCACCGTGACCACCAAAGTCGAGTTCTACTTCGATCCGATCTGCCCGTTCGCCTGGATCACCTCCCGGTGGATCCGTGAGGTCGAGCGCCACCGCGAGCTCGACCTCACCTTCCGGGTGATGAGCCTGTCCGTCCTCAACGAGGGCCGCACCGACCTGCCCGAGCGCTACCAGCGCCTGATGACCACCGGCTGGGGCCCCGTCCGGGTCTGCATCGCCGCCGCCGAACAGCACGGCGAGCACGTGCTGCGCGACCTGTACACCGAACTCGGCACCCGCCTGCACGACCAGGACCGGCCCGCCGACGACGCCGTCATCCGGGAGGCCCTGGTCGCGGCCGGACTGCCGGAGGAGCTCGCCGCCGCGGCCGACAGCACGGCGTACGACGTCGCGCTGCGCAAGAGCCACCACGAGGGCATGGACCCGGTCGGCGAGGAGGTCGGCACGCCGACCATCCACGTCGACGGCGTCGCCTTCTTCGGCCCGGTGCTGAGCGCCATCCCGCGCGGCGAGGACGCCGTCCGGGTCTTCGACGGGGTGCGGCTGCTGGCCGGCTACCCGAACTTCTTCGAGCTCAAGCGGACCCGGACCGGCTCGCTCGACTTCTCCTGACGGCGCCGCCGGCCCCCGCGCCGGGGCCGGCCGGTTCGTCCTGGACCTCCCGTCCGGGCCCTTCTCGCCCCACCATGGAGGGGGAAGGCCCGGCGGCGGAGAGGTGGTGGGCGCGGATGATCACCCGAATCCGGCTGCGCGCCGCCCGCCACCCCGCGACCCCGCCGCCCCCGGGCGGGGGCCCAGAGCGGCCCCGCACCCCCGGCGGCCCGCCGCCGCCCAAGCCGCCCCCGCCCGCGATGCGCCGCTGGCTGCTGCCCGTCGCCGTCCTGGTGACCCTGCTGCTGCTCATCCTGTTCTCGCGCTCCGGCTCGACCGGCGCCAACTACGGCTACACCGACTTCCTCAACCGGGTCGGCGCCGGCCAGGTGCAGACCGTGGACATCACCGACACCGGCGGGGTCACCGGCACCCTCAAGGACGGCACGCACTTCACCAGCCAGATCCCGACCGCCCTGGACACCTCCCAGCTCAGCGGCGAGCTGGCCGGCCAGCACGTCGACATCACCGCCAGCCACAGCGGCGGCAGCTCGATCTGGTCGACGCTGCTGCTGTTCCTGCCGCTGCTGCTCTTCGGCGGGCTGTTCCTCTGGTCCGGCCGGATGGCCGCCCGCTCGCTCGGCGGCGGCCTGAGCGCCATCGGCCGCTCCCGCGCCAAGATCATCGAGGCCGAGCGGCCCGCCACCCGCTTCGCCGACGTCGCCGGGTACGAGGGCGTCAAGCAGGAGGTCAGCGAGGTGGTCGACTTCCTGCGCAGCCCCGAACGCTACGCCGCCGCCGGCGCCAAGGGCCCGCGCGGGGTGATCATGGTCGGCCCGCCCGGCACCGGGAAGACCCTGCTCGCCCGGGCCGTCGCCGGAGAGGCCGAAGTGCCCTTCCTCTCCGTGACCGGCTCCGGCTTCGTCGAGATGTTCGTCGGCGTCGGCGCCTCCCGCGTCCGCGACCTCTTCGACGAGGCCCGCAAACGCGCGCCGTCCATCATCTTCATCGACGAGATCGACGCCGTCGGCGGCCGCCGCGCGGGCGGCACCCGGCTCGGCGGCAACGACGAACGCGAACAGACCCTCAACCAGCTGCTCTCCGAGATGGACGGCTTCGACCCGACCACCGGCATCGTCGTCATCGCCGCCACCAACCGCCCGGACGCCCTCGACCCGGCCCTGCTGCGCCCCGGCCGGTTCGACCGCCAGGTCACCGTCCCGCTGCCCAACCAGGCGGAACGGGCCGCGATCCTCGCCGTCCACGTCCGCGGCAAGACCCTCGCCCCCGATGCCGACCTGAACCGCATCGCCCGCGGCACACCCGGCTTCTCCGGCGCCGACCTCGCCAACCTGGTCAACGAGGCCGCCATCAACGCCGTCCGCGCCGACCGCGCCACCCTCACCGCCGACGACCTCGACACCGCCCGCGACCGCGTCCTGCTCGGCCGCCGGGACTCCTCCAACGCGCTGCTGCCCGAGGAGCGCCACGCCGTCGCCGTCCACGAGTCCGGGCACGCCCTGACCGCCGCGCTGTGCGAACACGCCGACCCCGTCGCCAAGGTGACCATCCTCCCGGCCGGCGTCTCCCTCGGCGCGACCGAACAACTCCCCGAAGCGGAACGCCACCTGTACACCGAGGGCTACCTGATCGACCTGATCACCGTCCAGCTCGGCGGGCGGGCGGCCGAGCTGGTGGTCTTCGGGGAGGGCTCCACCGGCGCCGCCAACGACCTCGCCCACGCCACCGGTGTCGCCACCCGGATGGTCCGCGAATTCGGCCTCTCCCCGGAACTCGGTCCGGTCGGCTACTCCAGCGGCTCCCCGAACTACCTCGGCGACGGCCCCGAGGACCTGTTCCGCCGCCCGTACTCCGAGCAGACCCAGCGTGCCGTCGACGAGGCGGTGGCCCGCCTGCTGCGCCGCGCCGAACGCCGCGCCGTCGACCTGCTCCGCGAACACCGCCACCACCTCGACGAACTGGCCGCTCTGCTGGTCGCCCAGGAGACCGTCGACGGCGCCGTCGTCCTCGACATCCTGCGGCACCCCGCGTAGGCGCTCGCCCCGGCCTGCCGCAGCACCGCCACCACCTCGTCGAACGCGCGGAACCCGCTGGTAGCGTCCAGGGCGGGCACCCACCGTGTCACCTTCACCCGGGAGTCGATATGACCGAACCCCTGTCCGCCGACCTCCAGCGGGAGATCGCCCGCACCCTGCGGGTGGCCCCCGTCCCCAGCCCCGAGCAGGAGGCCGAGCGCCGGGCCGACTTCCTCGCCGACCAGCTCCGGGCGGCCGGCGCCCGCACGCTGGTGCTCGGCATCAGCGGCGGCGTCGACTCCACCACCGCCGGGCGGCTCTGCCAGCTCGCCGTCGACCGGCTGCGCGCCGCCGGACACCAGGCCGAGTTCTGCGCCATGCGGCTGCCCTACGGCACCCAGGCGGACGAGGTGGACGCCCGCCGCGCACTCGACTTCATCCGGCCGGACCGGACCCTGACCGTCGACATCAGGCCCGCGACCGACGCAGCCCTCGACGCGCTGACGTCCGCCGGCCTCACCTTCGCCGACCGCTCCCACGAGGACTTCGTCCGCGGCAACGTCAAGGCCCGCCAGCGGATGGTGGCCCAGTACGCGGTCGCGGGCGCCACCGGCGGCCTGGTCGTCGGCACCGACCACGCCGCCGAGGCGGCCGTCGGCTTCTTCACCAAGTACGGTGACGGCGCCGCAGACGTGATGCCGCTGGACGGGCTGACGAAGCGTCAGGTCCGCTCCCTGGCCGAGGCCTTGGGGGCCCCGGCGGACCTCGTCCACAAGACCCCCACCGCCGACCTGGAGACCCTCGCCCCCGGCCGCCCCGACGAGGACGCCCTCGGCGTCCCCTACGAGGCCCTGGACGACTTCCTGGAGGAGCGGCCGGTGAGCGAGGAGGTCTTCCGTACCGTCCTCGGCCACTACCGCCGCACCGAGCACAAGCGCCGCCCGCCCGTCACCCCGGCGTAGCAGCCGAACCGGCCTGACGGTGCGCGGTGCGCGCACCGTCGGAGCGGCGGGCCCTACTGCGCCGCGATCCAGTCCGTGACCAGCGTGTCCAGCACTCCCAGCGGCAGGCTGCCGTGCCCGATCAGCTCGTGGTGGAACTCCCGGATGTCGAACCGGCCGCCCAGCGCCGCCTGGGCGCGCTCGCGGTGCCGGACGATCTCCCGGCGGCCGATCAGGTACGCGGTCGCCTGGCCCGGCCAGGCCAGGTAGCGGTCGATCTCGTTGCGGACGTTGGCCTCGGTGGTGGCCGTGTTGTCCCGCATGAAGGCGATCGCCCGCTCCCGGGACCAGCCGTAGTGGTGCAGCCCGGTGTCCACGACCAGGCGCACGGCCCGCAGCGCGTCGAGCGACAGCATGCCGAAGCGGGAGAGGTCCGAGCTGTACAGCCCCATCTCGTCCGCGAGCCGCTCGGTGTACAGGCCCCAGCCCTCGACGTGGGCGGTCAGCTGGCCGCTCGGCCGGCGCCGGAACTCCGGCAGGTGGTGCAGCGTCTGGGCGACGGCGATCTGCAGGTGGTGCCCGGGCACGCTCTCGTGGAAGGCGATCGCCTCGTACTCGTACCTGAACCTGGTCTGCGGGCGCAGCGTGTTGATCCAGTGGGTGCCGGGCAGGCCGCCCGGGCCCGGCGGCTGGTAGTAGGCCAGCGGCCCGGTCTCCGCCTCGATCGGGTCGATCTCCCGGGTCACGCAGTCGGCGATCGGGTAGGCCCGGAAGTAGTCGGCCGAGGCGCGGCGGGCGCGCTCCAGCGCCTCGTCGACCAGGGCGATGATCTCCTCGGCGCTGCCGAAGCGCAGCGCGCGGTCCTCCCGCAGCGCGGCCAGCACGGCGTCGGGGTCGGTGATGCCGAGCACCCTGCCGCCCAGCTCGGCGAACTCCTCGCGCAGCCCCGCCAGGGTGTCCAGGCCGATCCGGTGGACCTCCTCCGGGGTGAGCCCGGGCCGGGTGTAGCGGGTGACGGCGTCGGCGTAGCCCTCGGTGCCGCCGGGCACGTGGCAGACCCCGGCCCGGTCGTCCGGCCGGGCGTCCGCGGCCAGCCGCTGGGCCAGGCCGGCCCGGTAGCGGGCCACGGCCGGGCGCACGCCGTCGCGGACGATCACCCGGCCCCGGTCGAACTCCGGGCGGCCCTGCAGCGCGCGCAGCAGCTGGTCGTCGTCCGGGTTGGCGACCAGGTAGGCGTCGAGCTGGTCGAGGGCGGCGTCGACGCCGCTGCGCAGCGGCGTGCGGCCCTCGGCGGCGGCGTCCAGGTGGAGCTGCAGGGCGGCGTCGAAGTAGCCCGGCAGGCCGGCCAGCCGCTCCAGGTAGGCGTCGGCGCCCTCCTGGTCGACGGAGGTCATGGCGAGCGAGGTGAAGGCCTCGTTCTGCGGTGCGGTGATGGTCGCCGAGATGCTGAAGTCGCCCAGTCCGTGGGTGATCCGGCCGGTGCCGTTGTCGATCAGCCGCCCGAGCACGCGGTGGGTGACCAGGTCCTCGCCGGCCAGCGCGTCCACCGGGATCGCGGCCAGTCGCGCCCCGAAGCCCGCCAGCGCGTCCCGGTGGCGCAGCGCGGCCGCGCGGGACGGGTCGGGCACCTCGTGGGCGTAGCCCTCGACCCCGCTCAGCGTCGCGTCGAACGGGGCGTGGGCGTTCTCGGCGGCGAAGTACTCCTCGGCCAGGGCGGCGAGTGCGGTGGGGGCGGCGAGTGCGGTGGGTTCGTCGTGGTGCGGCTGGTCGGTCATGGGCGCTCCCCGGTCCGGTGTGGTCAGAGTGACGAGGGTTGCCTGGGCGCCCCGGTGGCGCCGATTATTCGGAGTCGGTGGCGGCGCGGTCAATACGCGGCGCGGGGAAAGGGGTTCTCCCCGGCGCCCGGTGGCGCCGCCGCCGACGCCCCGTCAGCGGTAGCCCTCCGGCGCGGCCGGCTTGCCCGCGTCCTGCACCTCGACCAGGTAGCGCCAGCAGTCCGGCCGGCTGCCGTCGCGGTCGGTGAAGCCGTACTCCAGGGACAGCTGCCCGCTGGACACCGACCCGCCGTTCCAGCGGGAGACCTCGGGGTCGGTGGCGAGGGCGGCGACCGCCCGGCCGACGAAGTACGGGCTCTCGGAGATGCCGAAGTGCGGCTCCCGGGCCAGGGCGTCGCGCCAGTTCTCCTCGGTGACGCCGAAGTGCTCCAGCATGATCTCCGAGCGCATCCAGCCGGGGGTGAGCGCCAGGGCGGTGGCGCCGCGCGGGCCCAGCTCGTGGCCGAGCGCGAAGGCCATCCGCAGCACGGAGGCCTTGGCGAGGTCGTAGAAGAACGAGTTCCGGTAGGTGTCGCGGTTGTACTCGGCGGTTCCGTCGGTCATCTCGACGACCAGGCCGCCCGGGCGGCGCAGCAGCAGCGGGAGGGCGTGGTGGCTGGTGACGGCGTGCGTCTCCACCGCGAGGCGGAGCAGCCGCAGGCCGTCGTCCAGGTCGTGCTCCCAGACCGGGACGTTCCAGCCGAACAGGTTCTCGCCGCCCCAGATGTCGTTGACCAGGACGTCCAGCCGGCCCTGCTCGGCGTCGATCCGTTGCACCAGGGCGGCCACCTGGGACGGGACCAGGTGGTCGGTCGGCACCGCGATGCCCCGGCCGCCGGCCGCGGTGACCAAGTCCGCGGTGTCCTCGATGGTCTCCGGCCGGCCGTACTCCGAGCGCTGCTCGCGGGTGCTTCGCCCGGTGACGTACACCGTCGCCCCGGCGGCGCCCAGCTCCACCGCGATGCCCCGCCCGGCGCCCCGGGTCGCCCCCGCGACCAGGGCGATCCGACCGTCCAGCGCCCCTGCTGCCCGTGCCGCCCCTGCTGCCTGTGCCATCCGCAAGCTCCCTGTCCGCATGTCCGCCGACGACTGTGGGGGGGGGGGGCGGGGGCGCCGGCGGGCGCCCCCCCGCGGCGGGGGGGGGTGTGTGTGGGCGGGCGGCGGGGGCGCGCGCGCGGGGCGGGGCGCGCGCGCGCGCGCGCTCGG
>NZ_JBHWIJ010000262.1:12092-12446 GCF_042732255.1 Kitasatospora sp. NPDC059803
CGGGCCCCCCCTGCTTCATTTGCCACCCCACACGCTCCCGTTCCGCTTGTCCCCCTCCCACTGCGCCCCCCACTTGTCCCGGCCGGCCGCCACCAGCCTTGCGCAGGGGTCTGACAATCGGGCCCGGCCGGCGGCCGGAGCGCGCGGGTCAGCCGGCCTTGGCGGCCTTGGCAGCCTTGGCGGCAAGCGCCGCGGCGTCCTTCTCCTGCTTCTCCTTGATCCGGACGGCCTCCTTGCGGACGTCCACCTGGTTGGCGCGCTCGTGCTGCAGCCAGAGCGGGTTCTCGGCCTTGACGGCCTCGATCTGCTCGGTGGTGAGCGCCTCGGTCACGCCGCCGCGGGCCAGGCCGGCGA
>NZ_JBHWIJ010000263.1:0-12445 GCF_042732255.1 Kitasatospora sp. NPDC059803
GCGCCCCCCCCCCCGCGCGGGCGCCCCCCGCGGCGCGGGCGTGGCGGGCGCCCCCGCCCCCCCCGCGGGGGGGGCCGCCGGGCCGGCCCGCCCCCCCGCCAAGGGCAAGCGCAAGGGCCGCAAGCAGGCCTTCACCGTCATGGGCACCACCGACCTGCACGGCCGGGTGCTCAACTGGGACTACTTCACCGACGCCGTGTACGCCGACAAGGCGCACAACGACGTCGGCCTCGCCAAGATCTCCACCCTGGCCAACCAGGTCCGCGAGGAGAAGGGCTGGGACCGCTGCCTGCTGATCGACTCCGGCGACATCATCCAGGGCACCCAGCTGACCTACTACTACGCCCGGATCGAGCCGATCGCCACCGACGGCGACAACGTGCCCGACCACCCGATGGCCGTCGCCATGAACCTCATGGGCTACGACGCCGCCGCGCTCGGCAACCACGAGTTCAACTACGGCATCCCCACCCTGAAGGCCTTCGAGGACCAGCTGGAGTTCCCGCTGCTGGGCGCCAACGCGCTGCACGCGAAGAACGAGAAGCCGGCCTTCAAGCCGTACGTGATCAAGGAGGTGTGGCTGGACGAGGACACCCCGCTGAAGGTCGGCATCCTCGGCCTCACCAACCCGGGCATCGCGATCTGGGACAAGGCCAACGTCACCGGCAAGATGGTCTTCCCGGGCATCGTCGAGACGGCCGCCAAGTACGTGCCCCGGATGAAGGCCGCGGGCGCGGACGTCATCGTCGTCTCCGCCCACTCCGGCATCGACGAGCCGACCACCTACGGCGACCAGCTGCCCTGGCCCGAGGACGCCTCCGGTGAGATGGCCGAGACCGTTCCGGGCATCGACGCGGTGCTGGTGGGCCACACCCACAAGGAGGTGGCGCAGCGGCTGATCGTCAACAAGAAGACCGGTAAGACCGTGGTGCTCTCCGAGCCGCTGTGCTGGGGCCAGCGCCTGAGCTGCTTCGACTTCGACGTCGAGTTCGCCGACGGCGCGTGGAAGGTCCTCTCGGTGTCCTCGCGGGTGCTGAACTCCAACACCGTGCCGGAGAACCCGGAGATCGTGGACGCGCTGACCGAGCAGCACAAGAAGGTCGTGGCGTACGTCAACCAGCAGATCGGCACCTGCAAGACGGATCTGTCGATCGCCGAGGCGCGGTTCCGGGCGACTCCGATCATCGACCTGATCGGCCGGGTGCAGGCGGACGCGGTGAAGGCGGCGCTGGCGGGCGGGCAGTACGCCAACCTGCCGGTGCTGGCGCAGGCGGCGCCGTTCAACCGGACGGCGCTGATCCCGGCGGGCCAGGTGAAGTTGCGCGACGCGGCGGGTCTGTACATCTACGAGAACACCCTGGAGGCGCGCGTCCTGACGGGTGCGCAGCTGAAGGACTACCTGGAGTTCTCGGCCAAGTACTACAACCAGCTGGCCCCGGGCGCGCCGGTCGACAAGGACGCGCTGACCGGTGCGGAGACCACGCCGGACTACAACTACGACTCGCTGTACGGGCTGAGCTACGACATCGACATCGCGCAGCCGAAGGGTCAGCGGATCGTCAACCTGTCGTTCCAGGGCAAGCCGATCGACCCGGCCGCGCAGTTCGTCCTGGCGGTCAACAACTACCGTGCCAACGGCGGCGGCAACTTCCCGCACGTGGCGCAGGCCAAGCTGGTCTGGTCGAACTCGGACGAGATCCGCAACACGATGATCGCCTGGGTGAAGGCCAAGGGCGTCATCGACCCGGCCGACTTCTTCACCGACTCCTGGCGCCTGGTGCGCGCCGGCCAGCCGGTGTTCTAGCCCGCCCGGCCCTCTTCCGCTGAACCGAGGAGCCCCGTGCCGCAACCGCGGCCGGGGCTCCTTCGTCGTGTCCGGGCCTTCGTCATCTCCGGGCCCGTCACGCCGTTTCCGGGCCCGTCACGCCGTGGCCACATCGGGTCTACTCGGTCGCTCCGTGACGGCGTCTACGACAGCGTCCGCAGCGAGGCCCTGCTCGCCGGCATCCAGGACTACGAGCTGCTGCACCAGCTCTCCGCCACCAAGCCGGTGCTGGCCCGCGCGCTCATCGGCTCGCTGATCAGCGGCACCACCAACTTCTCCACCTCCGGCGCGCCGGCCGGCGTGAGCTGACCCAGGGCCGCTCTCGGGCCCCCGGCGGCATCCATCCGCCGGGGGTCTCGCGCTGTCCGAAGCGGCACCGTCAAGGGCGGCACCGCCGAACGCAGCACCGTCAAAAGCAGCACCACCGAAAGCAGCACCGCCAGAACAGTCACGCTCAGAACGGGAAGGCCGTGCGCCCGTACTGGACGGAGATCCACTTCACGGTGGTGAACGCGTCCACCGTGGACTCCCCGTTGAGCCGCCCGATGCCGGAGTTCTTCTCCCCGCCGAACGGCACCGCCGGTTCGTCGGCGATGGTCCCGCCGTTGACGTGGATCATGCCGGTCTCGATCCGGTGCGCGACCCGGACGCCGCGCTCGACGTCACCGGTGTGCACCGCGCCGCTGAGCCCGAAGGGGCTGTCGTTGGCGAGCCGGACGGCCTCGTCCTCGCCGTCGAAGGGCACCACGAGCACGACCGGGCCGAAGAGTTCGCGCTGGAGGATCGGCGCGTCCTCGGCCAGGCCGGTGAGGACGACGGGCTCCATCAGGCTGCCGACGGTGGTGCCGCGCAGCAGTGCGGTGGCGCCGGCGGCGATGGCCTGGTCGACCTGGGCGGTGATGGTGTCGGCCTGGACGGGGTTGATCAGCGGGCCGATCTGGGTGGCCGGGTCCTTGGGGTCGCCGACGGTGAGCGAGGAGATCTTCGCGACGAACTTGGCGGTGAACTCGGCCTCGACGGAGCGGTCGACGAGGACGCGGTTGGCGGCCATGCAGACCTGGCCCTGGTGGGCGAAGCGGCTGAACACGGCGGCGTCCACGGCGTAGTCGAGGTCGGCGTCGTCGAGCACGATCAGCGCGCTGTTGCCGCCGAGTTCGAGCACGGTCCGCTTGAAGTTGGCGGCGGCGACGGTGGCGACGTGCCGGCCGATCCGGTCGGAGCCGGTGAAGGCGATGACCTTGGGCACGGGGTGCTCGATGAAGGCGTCGCCGATCTCGGCGATGTCGGTGACCACGACGTTGAACAGCCCTGCCGGCAGGCCGGCCTCCTCGAAGAGCCGGGCGATCAGGGTGCCGCCGACGATCGGGGTCTCCTGGTGCGGCTTGAGCACCACGCCGTTGCCGAGCGCGAGGGCGGGGGCGACGGCCTTGATCGAGAGGTACAGCGGGAAGTTGAACGGGCTGATCACGCCGACGACGCCGACCGGCAGCCGGTAGAGGCGGTTCTCCTGGCCCTCCGTGATCGAGGGCAGCAGCCGGCCCTCCAGGCCCAGGGCCACCCGCAGGCAGTCCCGCAGCATGTCCTTGACCAGGGAGAGTTCGAAGGCGGCCTTGAGCGCGGTGCCGCCGAGCTCGGCCATGATGGCGCGGGTGATCTCCTCCTCGCGCTCCTCGATCAGGCGCAGCACGCGTTCGAAGACGAGCCGGCGGGCGTAGGGGGTGGTGGCGGCCCACTGCTTCTGGGTCCGTTCGGCGGCCCGGTAGGCCCGGTCGACCTCGGCGATGGTGGCGACGGTGATGGTGGCGAGCTTGTCGCCGGTGTAGGGGTCGACGTCGACGATGTCCCAGGAGCCGCTGCCGCTGCACCATTCGCCGTCGATGTACTGCAGCGCCAACTCGGAGAAGTACGACATCTGATCCCTCTCGTGCCGGTTCGGGGAACGTCGGCGGGCGAGCCGCTACGGCCCGGTCTGATTGGGCATCATCGTACTGACGTCTTACAGCTCTTGGCGTACGGAGTACAGGAGCTGCCGGGTCTGTTCGGGGTCGAGGCTGTCGGCGAGCAGCCCTTCCATGGCGTGGCGGTACTCGGCGACCTCGGCCGGCTTGTCGAGGTAGAGCGCGGTGGTGAACTGTTCGACGTAGACGACGTCGGCGAGTTCGGGTTCGGCGAAGCCGAGCACGGTGAAGGCGCCGCTCTCGGCGCTCAGTCCGGCGCAGCCCAGCGGCAGCACCCGGAGCCGGACGTTGGGCAGTTCGCCGAGTTCGAGCAGCCGGTCGATCTGGTTGCGCATCAGCTCGGGGCCGCCCCAGGGGCGGCGCAGCGCGGCCTCGTCGAGGATCGCGAGCAGGCGGGGTCCGCTCTCGGCGGTGAGCAGGGCCTGGCGTTTGAGCCGGACCTCGACGCGGCGTTCGATCTCGCCGGGGTCGGTGACGTGGCCGCCGGCGGCGATGACGGCGCGGGCGTAGTCGGCGGTCTGGAGCAGCCCGTGGACGAACTGGACCTCGTAGCTGCGGATCTCGGCGACGGCCTCTTCCAGGCCGACGTAGTTCTGGAACCAGGCGGGCAGCACGTCGCCGTACTCGTGCCACCAGGAGGTGGCGTTGGCGTCCCGGACGAGTCCGAGGACGGTGGCGCGCTCCTGCTCGGCCTCGACGCCGTAGAGGGTGAGCAGGTCGGCGACGTCGCGTTCCTTGAAGCCGACCCGGCCGAGTTCCATCCGGCTGATCTTGGATTCGGAGGCGCGGATCGAGTAGCCGGCCTCCTCGCGGCTGACGCCCCTGGCCTCGCGGAGCTTGCGCAGCTGGGTGCCGAGCAGCAGGCGCCGTACCGTGGCGCCTCCGCTTGTCTGAGTCGTGCTCATCGCGTCAACCTCCGCACTCGCGCAGCAGCCCCCCGGCCGTCGGCGGCAGTCTGCCACCTGGCACCGGCGAACAACAGTCCGTCCGGTCAGGCCCTCCCGCGCGGCGTCCGGAACGGGCCTACGGTAGACCCAAGTCCTGGGAAATGTCTGAGAGTTGACACGACCCTTGACGGGCCCGCCAGCTTCAGGGTAAGGCGGGGGAACGCGACGGCGCCCGCCCTCCAACTGGTCGGGGAAGAGGGCAGGCGCCAGGAGACCGCGTTGGCCCGGCGACTCTGGCGGGGGCAGCGGGTTGAGCTCCCGGCGATGCGGCACCGGGGGTTCGGGGGGCCGGTCGGCCCGTCAGACGACCAGCGGGCGGTCGGTGGGACGGATCGGGGCCGGCAGTGGGGTCTTGCCGCCGAGGTACTTGTCCACCGCGGCTGCGGCCGAGCGGCCTTCCGCGATGGCCCAGACGATCAGCGACTGACCGCGGCCGGCGTCTCCGCAGACGTAGACGCCATCGACATTGGTGGCGAACCGGCCGTCGCGGCCAATGTTACCGCGCGCGTCCAGGTCCACGCCGAGCTGCTCGACCAGGCCGTTGCGGACGTCGGTGCCGGTGAAGCCCATGGCCAGGGTGACGAGCTGCGCCGGGACGGCCCGCTCGGTGCCGGGGACGGGCTCGAAGCGGCCGTCCTTGAACTCGACCTCGACGAGGTGCAGCTCCTGGACGTTGCCGTCCTCGTCGCCGGTGAAGCGGGTGGTGTTCACGGAGTAGATCCGCTCGCCGCCCTCCTCGTGCGCGGAGGTGACCTTGTAGGTCATCGGCATGGTCGGCCAGGGCTGGTGGCCGGGGCGCTCCTCGGAGGGCCGCGGCATGATCTCCAGCTGGGTGACGGAGGCCGCGCCCTGGCGGTGGGCGGTGCCGACGCAGTCGGCGCCGGTGTCGCCGCCGCCGATGACGACGACGTGCTTGCCCTTGGCGCTGATCGGCGACTCGACGAAGTCGCCCTCCTGCACCTTGTTGGCCAGCGGCAGGTACTCCATGGCCTGGTGGACGCCCTTGAGCTCGCGCCCGGGCACCGCCAGGTCGCGTGCGGTGGTGGCGCCGGCGGCGACGACGACGGCGTCGAAGCGCTCGCGCAGCTGCTGGCCGGTGATGTCCTCGCCGACGTGCACGCCGGTGCGGAAGCGGGTGCCCTCCGCGCGCATCTGCTCGACGCGGCGGTTGATGTGGCGCTTCTCCATCTTGAACTCGGGGATGCCGTAGCGCAGCAGGCCGCCGACGCGGTCGGCGCGCTCGTACACGACGACGGTGTGCCCGGCCCGGGTGAGCTGCTGGGCGACGGCCAGGCCGGCCGGGCCGGAGCCGACGACGGCGACGGTCTTGCCGGACAGCCGCTCCGGGACCTGCGGCGTGACGCCGCCGCGGTCCCAGGCCTTGTCGATGATGGTGACCTCGACGTTCTTGATGGTCACCGCGTCCTGGTTGATGCCGAGCACGCAGGCCGACTCGCAGGGCGCCGGGCAGAGGCGGCCGGTGAACTCCGGGAAGTTGTTGGTCGCGTGCAGCCGCTCGATCGCGCCGACGAAGTCGTCCCGGTAGGCGAGGTCGTTCCACTCGGGGATGAGGTTCCCGAGCGGGCAGCCGTTGTGGCAGAACGGGATGCCGCAGTCCATGCAGCGGCCGGCCTGCTCGGTGATGATCGGCAGGAGGCTGCGCTCGACGTAGACCTCGTTCCAGTCCCGCAGGCGCACGTCGACGGGGCGCCGCTCGGCCAGCTGCTTGGGCGTGGTCAGGAAGCCCTTGGGGTCAGCCATTAGCCGCCTCCATCATCTTGCGAGTGGTCTCGGCCTCGGAGAGGCCGTCGCGCTCAGCGGCGTCCTTGGCGGCGAGCACTGCCTTGTAGTCGGTCGGCATGATCGTGGAGAAGCGGGAGACCCCGCTGCCCCAGTCGGCCAGGAGTTCGGCGGCGACGGTGGAGCCGGTCTCCTCGTAGTGCTGCTGCACGGTCTCGCGCAGCCAGTCGCGGTCGGCGGCGGAGGGGGCCTCGATGCCCACCAGGCCGTCGTTGACGTTCGCGGGGCGCAGGTCCAGGACGTAGGCGATGCCGCCGGACATGCCGGCCGCCAGGTTGCGCCCGGTCTCGCCGAGGATGACGACCCGGCCGCCGGTCATGTACTCCAGGCCGTGGTCGCCCACGCCCTCGACGACCAGGGTGGCGCCGGAGTTGCGGACGGCGAAGCGCTCGCCGGCCTTGCCGCGCAGGTGGATCCGGCCGGAGGTGGCGCCGTAGCCGATGGTGTTGCCGGCGATGACGTGGTTCTGCGCGTCGTTGCCGATGGCCGCGGCGTCGCGGGCCGGGCGGACGATCACGACGCCGCCGGAGAGGCCCTTGCCGACGTAGTCGTTGGCGTCGCCCTCCAGCCGCAGGGTCACGCCGCGCGGCACGAAGGCGCCGAAGGACTGCCCGGCGGAGCCGGTGAAGGTGACGTCGATGGTGCCCTCGGGCAGGCCCTCGCCGCGGTAGCGCTTGGTCACCTCGTGGCCGAGCATGGTGCCGACGGTGCGGTTGACGTTGCGGATCGGCAGCTGGATGCGGACGGTCTCGCCGCGTTCCAGGGCGTCCTCGGCGAGCGTGATCAGCTGGTTGTCCAGGGCCTTGTCGAGCGCGTGGTCCTGGGAGGTGGTGCGGTGGCGGGCCGCGCCCTCGGGCAGCTGCGGGACGTGGAAGAGCGGGGCCAGGTCGAGCCCGGCGGCCTTCCAGTGGTCGATGGCGGCGGCCGCGTCGATGTGCTCGGCGTGGCCGACGGCCTCCTCGATCGTGCGGAAGCCCAGCTCGGCGAGGATCTCCCGGACCTCCTCGGCGATGAACTCGAAGAAGTTGACCACGAACTCGGGCTTGCCGGAGAAGCGCTCGCGCAGCACCGGGTTCTGGGTGGCGACGCCGACCGGGCAGGTGTCCAGGTGGCAGACGCGCATCATGATGCAGCCGGAGACGACCAGCGGCGCGGTGGCGAAGCCGAACTCCTCGGCGCCGAGCAGCGCGGCGATGACGACGTCGCGGCCGGTCTTGAGCTGGCCGTCGGTCTGCACGACGATGCGGTCGCGCAGGCCGTTGAGCAGCAGGGTCTGCTGGGTCTCGGCGAGGCCGAGCTCCCAGGGGCCGCCCGCGTGCTTCAGCGAGGTCAGCGGGGAGGCGCCGGTGCCGCCGTCGTGCCCGGAGACCAGCACCACGTCGGCGTGCGCCTTGGAGACGCCCGCGGCGACCGTGCCGACGCCGACCTCGGAGACCAGCTTCACGTGGATGCGGGCGGCCGGGTTGGCGTTCTTGAGGTCGTGGATGAGCTGCGCCAGGTCCTCGATCGAGTAGATGTCGTGGTGCGGCGGCGGCGAGATCAGGCCGACACCCGGGGTGGAGTGCCGGGTCTTGGCGACCCACGGGTAGACCTTGTGGCCGGGCAGCTGGCCGCCCTCGCCGGGCTTGGCGCCCTGGGCCATCTTGATCTGGATGTCGTCGGCGTTGACCAGGTACTCGGAGGTGACGCCGAAGCGGCCGGAGGCGACCTGCTTGATGGCCGAGCGGCGCTGCGGGTCGTACAGGCGGTCCGGGTCCTCGCCGCCCTCGCCGGTGTTGGACTTGCCGCCGAGGCGGTTCATCGCGATGGCGAGGGTCTCGTGCGCCTCCAGGGAGATGGAGCCGTACGACATGGCGCCGGTGGAGAAGCGCTTGACGATTTCGGAGACGGGCTCGACCTCCTCGACCGGGATCGGGGTCCGGCCGAGGGCGTCCAGCTGGAACAGGCCGCGCAGCGTCATCAGGCGGGTGGACTGCTCGTTCACCCGGTCCGTGTACTGCTTGAAGATGTCGTACCGGCGGTTGCGGGTGGAGTGCTGGAGCCGGAAGACGGTGTCCGGGTCGAACAGGTGCGGCTCGCCCTCGCGGCGCCACTGGTACTCGCCGCCGATCTCCAGCGCGCGGTGCGCGGCCGGGATGCCGGAGGCCGGGTAGGCCTTGGCGTGGCGGGCGGCGGTCTCCTTGGCGATCTCCTCCAGGCCGATGCCGCCGAGCTTGGTGGTGGTGCCGGCGAAGTAGCCGTCGACCAGCTCCTGGGAGAGGCCGATGGCCTCGAAGACCTGGGCGCCGCGGTAGGAGGCGACGGTCGAGATGCCCATCTTGGACATGACCTTGAGCACGCCCTTGCCGAGCGCCTTGATCAGGTTCTTGATGGCCTTCTCGGCCTCGACGCCCTGGATGAACACCTTCTGGGCGACGAGGTCCTCGACGGACTCCATGGCCAGGTACGGGTTGACGGCGCCGGCGCCGTAGCCGATCAGCAGCGCGACGTGGTGCACCTCGCGGACGTCGCCGGCCTCGACCAGCAGCGACACCTGGGTGCGCTGCTTGGTGCGGATGAGGTGGTGGTGGATCGCGGAGGTGAGCAGCAGCGAGGGGATCGGGGCGTGCTCGGCGTCGGAGTGCCGGTCGGAGAGCACGACGATCCGGGCGCCGTCGGCGATCGCGGCGTCGGCCTCGGCGGCGATCTCGGCCAGCCGGGCGGCCCGGCCCGGGGCGCCGGCGGGCCCCGGGGGTAGGCCGGTGAGCGTGACGGCCTTGAGGCCGGGCTGGTCGCCGTCGTGGTTGATGTGGACGAGCTTGGCCAGCTCGTCGTTGTCGATCACCGGGAAGGTGATGCCGACCGAGCGGCAGGCGGCGGCCTCGGCGGCCAGCAGGTTGCCCTCGGGGCCGAGGTTGCTGAGCAGCGAGGTGACGAGCTCCTCGCGGATGGCGTCCAGCGGCGGGTTGGTGACCTGCGCGAAGAGCTGGACGAAGTAGTCGAACAGCAGGCGCGGCTTCTCGCTGAGCGCGGCGATCGGCGAGTCGGTGCCCATCGAGCCGAGCGCCTCGCCGCCGGTCTTGGCCATCGGCGCGAGGATGACCCGCAGCTCCTCCTCGGTGTAGCCGAAGGTCTGCTGGCGGCGGGTGACCGAGGCGTGGGTGTGGAAGATGTGCTCGCGCTCGGGCAGCTTGGCGAGCTGGATCTGCCCGGCGCCGACCCACTCCGCGTAGGGGTGCTCGGCGGCGAGGGAGGACTTGATCTCCTCGTCCCCGACGATGCGGCCCTCGGCGGTGTCGACGAGGAACATCCGGCCGGGCTGCAGCCGGCCCTTCTTGACGACCTTCTCCTGGTCGATGTCGAGCACGCCGACCTCGGAGGAGAGGACGACCAGGCCGTCCTCGGTGATCCAGTAGCGGGCCGGGCGCAGGCCGTTGCGGTCGAGCACGGCTCCGATCTGGGTGCCGTCGGTGAAGGTGACGCAGGCCGGGCCGTCCCAGGGCTCCATCAGGTTGGAGTGGTACTGGTAGAAGGCGCGGCGGGCCGGGTCCATGGTGGCGTGGTTCTCCCACGCCTCCGGGATCATCATCAGCACCGAGTGCGGCAGCGAGCGGCCGCCGAGGTGGAGCAGCTCCAGGACCTCGTCGAAGGAGGCGGAGTCGGAGTGGTCCGGGGTGCAGACCGGGAAGATCCGCTCCAGGCCGCGGCCGTTGCGGTTGGCGGGGATGAGGTCGGTGGCGAGCTGGGACTCGCGGGCGCTCATCCAGTTGCGGTTGCCCTTGACCGTGTTGATCTCGCCGTTGTGGGCGACGAACCGGTACGGGTGGGCGAGCGGCCAGCTCGGGAAGGTGTTGGTGGAGAAGCGCGAGTGCACCAGGCCGACGGCGGAGGCGTAGGAGCGGTCCGACAGGTCGGGGAAGAAGGGCTCCAGCTGGCCGGTGGTCAGCATGCCCTTGTAGACGATGGTGCGCGCGGACAGCGACGGGAAGTAGACCCCGACCTCGCGCTCGGAGCGCTTGCGGACGACGAAGGCGGTCCGGTCGAGCTCGATCCCGGCCAGGCCGTCCTTGGCGAGGAAGAGCTGGCGGAAGCGCGGCATGACGCTGCGGGCGGTGGCGCCGAGCAGGTCCGGGGTGACGGGGACGTCGCGCCAGCCGAGGACGGTCACGTCCTCCTCGGCCGCGATGGCCTCGATCCGGGCGACGGCGTCCGCGTCGGCGGCGTCCTCGTCGGGCAGGAAGGCGATGCCGACCGCGTAGGAGCCGGCGGCGGGGAGCTCGAAGTCGACCTTGCCGCGCAGGAAGGCGTCCGGGATCTGGGTGAGGATGCCGGCGCCGTCACCGGAGTCCGGCTCGGCGCCGGTGGCGCCGCGGTGCTCCAGGTTGCGCAGGACGGTCAGCGCCTGTTCGACGATGGTGTGGTCGGCGATGCCGGTCAGCGTGGCGACGAAACCGACGCCGCAGGCGTCGTGCTCGTTTCGCGGGTCGTACAGGCCCTGAGCGGTAGGTCGCGCATCCGGAACGAGCGCGTACGGCTGGCGGGCTGCGCCGGCCTGGGGCTCGTTGGCGGAGTGCATGGATGCAGGCAGCATCGGCTCTCCCGTCGTCGTCTTTCGGCTGTGTGGTGCAAGGAGGGACGACGTTGGCCCTGATGCGATTTCGTGCAAGTTACATGATGCCCAAGATCCCGGGAAGTGGAATATCTCGTCCACATGGCGGACTGATCCGCAGGTCAAGGGGGGAATGAGAGGACGCGCCACAATGCGCGTCCCCTCGATTGTGCCCGGCGGTCGGCCGCCTGAAACAGGGGCGAAACCCGATCGCCACACGGGACGATCAAGGACGCCTGTGAATCGATCCCGAGGGCTAACCCACGGATGCGAATCCTCGGCCCCGAGGCCCGGATGGTGAGACTAGGCCAGGCGCCGCCCGGCGGCCGTGTGTGGAACGTCACCCACTGCCCGGCATAGTCATGCACTCCTCCGGGTCGTCACACACACCCCGGCCGCACAGGACCTAGCCGACGTGCCCGCCGATCAGCCACCCCAGCAGGTACGTCACCCCGGCCGCCGCCCCGCCCAGCACCAGCTGCCGCAGCCCGCTGAACCACCAGCTGCGCGCCGTCACCCGGGCCACCACCGCGCCGCACAGGAACAGCCCCACCACCGACAGCAGCAGCGCCGGCACCAGCGAGGTCGCCCCCAGCAGGTACGGCAGCAGCGGCAGCAGCGCGCCCACCGCGAAGCAGACGAAGGACGACCCGGCGGCCACCCACGGTGACGGCAGGTCGTTCGGGTCGATGCCCAGCTCCTCCCGGGCGTGGATCTCCAGGGCCTGGTCCGGGTTGGCGGACAGCTGCCGGGCCACCTCGTGGGCGAGGTCCGGCTCCACCCCGCGGGAGATGTACAGCTGCGCCAGCTCGGCCAGCTCGCCGTGCGGGTTGCGGCTCAGCTCCAGCCGCTCGGCCTCGATCTCGGCCTGCACCAGCTCGGCCTGCGAGGCCACCGAGGTGTACTCCCCCGCCGCCATCGAGCAGGCGCCGGCCACCAGCCCGGCGAGCCCGGTCAGCACCACCGTGCCGCTGGACGCCGCGCCGCCGACCACGCCGGTCATCAGCGCGAAGTTGGAGACCAGGCCGTCCATCGCCCCGAACACGGCTGGCCGCAGCCAGCCGCCGTTCACGTCCCGGTGGTGCCCGGCAGCGGGTATGCGGGGGTGGTGCCCGGCCTCGGGCTCCAGGGTGGTCGCGCTCACGGCAGTTCCCCTCCGTTCGATTCGTCTGCCCCGACCGTAGACCGTCTGACCTGCGCATTTCCAGCAAAGTAAGGCTGTCCGAACAGCGCTTCGGGGGGGCGAGGGGGAGGCAGACGGCGGGGGGGGCGGAGTGGGGGGGGACCAGGAAGGGAGGGTAGTTTGGTTTTTTTTTTGTGGGAGAGA
>NZ_JBHWIJ010000264.1:0-8159 GCF_042732255.1 Kitasatospora sp. NPDC059803
TGTTGTGCCTCTGAGGGGGGGGGGGGCGCGGGCCGCGGGGCGCGGGGCAGGGCAGACGGCCGCGCGCGCCCCCCCACGCGGGGGGCGCGGGCGGGGGTGACGGAGGTTACAGCCCCAACGGCGCCCGGCAGCCGGACGGCCGGGGCGGGCACCCGCACGGGCGAACTAAAGTCGTCGGTATGACGAGAACTCCGGACAGCGTCGTCCGCTCCTTCATCGACCAGCACCAGGCCGGCTTCCTCGCCGACCTCTCCGAGTGGCTGGCCATTCCCTCGGTCTCCGCCGACCCGGCCCGCGCCGGCGACGTGCGGCGCTCCGCCGAGTGGCTGGCCGCCAAGCTGCGCGACACCGGCTTCCCGGTGGCCGAGGTGTGGGAGACCGACGGCCTGCCGGCAGTGTTCGCCGAGTGGCCCTCCGGGGACTCGTCCGCGCCGACCGTCCTGGTCTACGGGCACCACGACGTGCAGCCCGCCGCGAAGGAGGACGGCTGGGAGACGGAGCCGTTCACCCCGACCGTGGTCGGCGGGCGGCTGTTCGCCCGCGGCGCGGCCGACGACAAGGGCCAGGTGTTCTTCCACACCCTGGGCGTGCGCGCCCACCTGGCCGCGACCGGCCGCACCGCGCCGGCCGTCAACCTCAAGCTGCTGATCGAGGGCGAGGAGGAGTCCGGCTCGCCGCACTTCGCCGACCTGGTCCGGCGCGAGGCCGGGCGGCTGGCCGCCGACGTGGTGGTCATCTCGGACACCGGCATGTGGTCCGAGACCACGCCGACCGTGTGCACCGGCATGCGGGGCCTGGCCGACGCCCAGATCGACCTGTACGGCCCGGACACCGACATCCACTCCGGCTCCTTCGGCGGCGCCGTCCCCAACCCGGCGCAGGTCGCCGCCGAGCTGGCGGCCGGCCTGCACGACGCCGACCGCCGGGTGGACATCCCGGGCTTCTACGACGGCGTGATCGAGCTGACCGACCGCGAGCGCGAGCTGTTCGCCGAACTGCCCTTCGACGAGGCGCAGTGGCTCAGGGTCGCCAAGTCGTACGGCACCCGGGGCGAGGCCGGCTACTCCACCCTGGAGCGGGTCTGGGCCCGCCCGACCGCCGAGGTCAACGGCGTCTGGGGCGGCTACACCGGCCCCGGCGGCAAGACCATCGTGCCGTCCTCGGCGCACCTCAAGCTGTCCTTCCGGCTGGTCGCCGGGCAGGAGGTGGAGAAGGTGCGCGAGGCCGTCCGGGAGTGGGTGGCCGCGCGGGTGCCCGAGGGCGTCCGCCACGAGCTGACCTTCCCGGGCGCGACCCGGCCCTGCCTGACCCCGCTGGACCACCCGGCGCTGCAGTCCACCGTCCGCGCCATGGGCCGGGCCTTCGGGCAGAAGATCCTCTTCACCCGCGAGGGCGGCTCCGGCCCGGCCGCCGACCTCCAGGACGTGCTCGGCGCGCCGGTGCTGTTCCTCGGCATCTCGGTGCCCTCGGACGGCTGGCACTCGGTCAACGAGAAGGTCGAACTGGACCTGCTGGCCAAGGGCGTGGAGACGGCCGCGTACCTGTGGGGGGACCTGGCCGAGAACTTCCGGCCCGGCGCGTGATCCCGCGCGGGCACACCATGGCAGTCAGATCACTCATCCGGATGATTCATCACATGGGGATGGAACGAAGTGAGCACCGTGCCTGAGACCGAACGCCCACTGAACCTGGCACTGGCCCGGGCCGGGGTGGACCGGGCGGCCGAGCACCGGCTCGACGAGCCCTGGCTGGCCGCCGCCTGGAGCCACCCGGCCACCCGGGTGCTGCCGATCGCCGGCGGCGAGGCGTTCGTCGTCGACACCGCGCAGGGCACCGAACTCGTGCTGATGCCCTCCTTCGAGGCGCCGCAGACCGGGGACCGGTACTTCCTCGGCACCGACGAGGACGGCGTCTCGTACTTCGCGCTGGCCGGTGAGAGCCTGCCCGGGCGGCTGGACGGCGACGCCCGCCCGGCCGGGCTGCGCGAGGTCGGCGCGCTGCTGTCGGACCGGGACGCCGGACTGCTGGTGCACGCCGTCGCGCTGGAGCACTGGCACCGGCTGCACAGCTTCTGCTCGCGCTGCGGGCACCCGACCGAGAAGGCCGGTGCCGGGCACGTGCGGCGCTGCACCTCCTGCGCGGCCGAGCACTACCCGCGCACCGACCCGGCGGTGATCATGGTGATCACCGACGAGCAGGACCGCTGCCTGCTCGGCCGTCAGGCGCTGTGGCCGGAGGGCCGCTGGTCCACCCTGGCCGGCTTCGTCGAGCCGGGGGAGTCGATCGAGCAGGCGGTGGTGCGCGAGGTGCACGAGGAGGCCGGCGTGCGGGTCGGCGAGGTGCGCTACGTCGCCAGCCAGCCGTGGCCCTTCCCGTCGAGCCTGATGCTCGGCTTCACGGGCCGGGCGCTGCCGGGCGGCACGGCGATCACCGTGGACGGCGAGGAGCTGGCCGAGGCGCGCTGGTTCTCCCGTGACGAGCTGCGGGCCGGGATGGAGGCGGGGGAGATCCTGCCGCCCTCCGGGATCTCGATCGCACGCCACCTGGTCGAGCTCTGGTACGGCGGACCGCTGCCGTCGGCGGCGCGCTGGTAATCCCCGACGAATGGGGGGCGTGCGGGTTATCCCGCGCGCCCCCGTTTTTCTTTTCCCTTCCTTCCCGAATCCGCCACGATCAGATGTTCGTGGCCGGACGGGCCAGTTCTGCTACCGCCGCCCGCCACCCCGCGGCCGTCGTCAACCCGCGCGGACGACATTGCCGGAAACGGCTGAAACCCCGCCATCGCGCTCGCTACATTCACTCGGGTGACAATCCCCCGGGGCACCGCCCAATCCCCCAAATACCAGCGTCTCGCCGCCGACCTGCGCCGCCGGATCGCCGAGGGCGAGTTCACCGCCGACGCCGCACTCCCGGTCGAGAGCGAACTGGAACGCCAGTACGGAGTCGCCCGCAACACCGTCCGGCTCGCCGTCGACGTCCTGGTCAACGAAGGCCGCCTGGTCCGCCTCCAGGGCAAGGGCACCTACCTGCGGGAACACCCCGTCCTGGACCACCGCGCCTACGGCCCCACCCTGGCCCCCGCCCCCCGGGACTGCCTGGCCGTGCCCTCCGCCGTCTACCTCGGCGAGGCCGCCGAGGCCGGCCGCGAACTCACCACCGACTTCGAGATGATGATCGTCCGGGCCCGGGTCGACATCGCCGAACGGCTCGGACTGCGCCCCGGCGAGGCCATCGTGGTCCGCCGCCAACTGCGCCTGCTCGACCGCGAGCCGTACTCCATCGAGGAGAGCCACTACCGGGCCGGACTCGCCGCCGGCACCCCGCTGATGGAACCCGACCCGGTCGAGGGCGGCGACGAGGCCGTCCTCAACGAACTCGGCCGCACCGAGATCGGCGCCGTCGACCACCTGATCGCCCGGATGCCCGGCCCCGAGGAGGCCCAGTGGTTCCAGGGCGGCCCCGGCGTGCCGCTGATGGTCCAGACCCGCGTCACCTACGACCGGCGCGGGCCCGTCCGGGTCATCGAGACCCGATACTCGGCCGACCGCAGCCGGCTCGTCTACGGCATCGGCGACCTCGGCGCGCGCGCCACCCTGCCTGCGCCCGCCGCACCCGTCGACCCCGCCAGGGCCGACGCGCAGTGACGCGCGCCGGCCCGGACCCCGGGCCGGCTCAGGCCGCTCGGACCACTCAGACCCCGAGGGCCTTCTTCACCTGCAGCAGGCTCGGGTTGGTCATCACGACCCGCTCGCCGCCGGCGTTCGGCGTCACCAGCACCGTCGGCACGGTCTGGTTGCCGCCGTTGACCGACTCGACGAACGACGCCGACGCCGGGTCCTCCTCGATGTTGACCTCCGTGTAGCCGATCCCCTCCCGGTCCATCTGGCTCTTGAGTCGGTTGCAGTACCCGCACCAGGTCGTGCTGTACATCGTCACGCTGCCGGACATCGAGGAGGCTCCTTCAGGAAGAGGGCGTACGGTCTCAGGGCAGGAACGCCCACCGCGCGACGGTCATTCCGCGCGGCCACGCTCCGTCGCACCACGACGGCGCCCGAACGGCCCCGCGCGCCCCGGTGCGCAGCGATCATCCTGCGATCACACCGTGCCTGTGGACAACCCCGCCCCCGTTGTCCCAGCGGGCTGAGAGGATGGAAAGCATGCAGGAAGACCTCTTGAGCGGCAGCCCGTCCGACGGCCCCCACGGCTCCCTCTGGGCCGACCCCACCGCCGCCACGGGCCCCGACGCCGTGCTCGCCGGGCTCGACCCCGAACAGCGCGCCGTCGCCACCGCCCTGCACGGGCCCGTCTGCGTCCTCGCCGGCGCCGGCACCGGCAAGACCCGCGCCATCACCCACCGGATCGCCTACGGCGTGCGCAGCGGCGTGTACCAGCCCCAGCAGGTCCTCGCCGTCACCTTCACCGCCCGCGCCGCCGGCGAGATGCGCGGCCGACTGCGCCAACTCGGCGCCGACGGCGTCCAGGCCCGCACCTTCCACGCCGCCGCCCTGCGCCAGCTCCAGTACTTCTGGCCGCGCGCCGTCGGCGGCCCCGTGCCCCAGCTGCTCGAACGCAAGGTCCAGCTCGTCGCCGAATCCGCCGGCCGCTGCGGCCTGCGCGTCCAGCGCACCGAACTGCGCGACCTCACCGCCGAGATCGAATGGGCCAAGGTCACCCAGCTCGGCCCCGACGACTACCCCGCCGCCGTCCAGAAGTCCGGCCGCGAAGCCCCCCGCGACCCGGCCGAGACCGCCCAGGTCTACCGCGTCTACGAGGAGACCAAGAGCCGCCGCGGCGTCATCGACTTCGAGGACGTCCTGCTGCTCACCGCCGCCATCCTGGAGGACCGCCCCGACATCGCGGACCAGGTCCGCTCCCAGTACCGGCACTTCACCGTCGACGAGTACCAGGACGTCTCGCCGCTCCAGCAGCGGCTGCTCGACCAGTGGACCGGCCCCGGCGGCGGCGCCAGCCTCTGCGTCGTCGGCGACGCCAGCCAGACCATCTACTCCTTCACCGGCGCCACCCCCGACTACCTGCTCAACTTCCGCACCCACCACCCCGAGGCCACGGTCGTCAAGCTGGTCCGCGACTACCGCTCCACCCCGCAGGTCGTCCACCTCGCCAACGGACTGCTCAGCCAGGCCCGCGGCGAGGCCGCCCGCCACCGCCTCGAACTCGTCTCCCAGCGCGAGGCCGGCCCCGAACCCGTCTACACCGAGTACGAGGACGAGCCCACCGAGGCCGAGACCACCGCCCGCCGGATCAAGGACCTGCTCGCCACCGGCGTGCGCGCCAGCGAGGTCGCCGTCCTGTTCCGCACCAACGGCCAGTCCGAGGTCTACGAGCAGGCCCTCGCCGACCTCGGCGTCCCCTACCAGCTCAAGGGCGCCGAGCGGTTCTTCGAACGCCCCGAGGTCCGCGACGCCGGCGTCCTGCTGCGCGGCGCCGCCCGGGCCGGCGCCGACCCGCTCACCGCCGACGCCCCCGACCTCGCCGGCCAGGTCCGCGCCGTCCTCGCCGCCCGCGGCTTCACCGCCGAACCGCCCGCCGGCTCCGGCGCCGTCCGCGACCGCTGGGAGTCCCTCGCCGCCCTCGTCCGGCTCGCCGAGGAGTTCGAGCGCACCCGCACCGCCGCCGGCCACAGCGCCGACCTCGCCGCCTACGTCGCCGAACTCGACGCCCGCGCCGCCGCCCAGCACGCCCCCGCCGTCGAAGGCGTCACCCTCGCCTCGCTGCACGCCGCCAAGGGCCTCGAATGGGACGCCGTCTTCCTCGTCGGCCTCACCGAGGGCACCCTGCCGATCATCTACGCCAAGACCGACGAGCAGATCGAGGAGGAGCGCCGACTCCTCTACGTCGGCGTCACCCGCGCCCGCAGGCACCTCTCCCTCTCCTGGGCGCTCAGCCGCTCCCCGGGCGGCCGGGCCAGCCGCAAGCCCAGCCGCTTCCTGGACGGGCTGCGTCCCGGCTCCAGCGCCCCCGGCGCACCCACCGGCGGGCGGGGCGGGCGCGGGGGCGTGGAGCCCGGCGAGCGCTCCGCCGGACGGCGGGTCCGCGGCCCGGTCAAGTGCCGGGTCTGCGAGAAGGTGCTCACCGAGGCGGTCGAGCGCAAGCTGCGCCGCTGCGAGAGCTGCCCGTCCACGATGGACGAGGCGCTGTACGAGCGGCTGCGCGAGTGGCGGGCCCGGCAGGCCAAGAAGCAGGGGGCGCCGGCCTACGTGGTGTTCACCGACGCCACGCTGATGGCCATCGCCGAGGACGTGCCGGCCAGCCGCCAGGAGCTGGCCGTGATCTCCGGGGTCGGCGCGATGAAGCTGGACAAGTACGGGGCGGCCGTGCTCTCGTTGTGTGCGGGGGAGGAGCCCGAGGAGGATCCGGACGGCGTCGAGGACGGCGAGCCGGTCGATCCGGCGTGAGCCGGTCCGGGCGCGGTCCAGGGGAGTCTCCCGGGGGCCGCTCGGGGGACATTCGAACCCGCCGTGAAAAATAGTTTGCGCGGCATACCGGGAGCGCAATAGCCTGCCGGAGCGGTCAAGGGGACGAGATCGCACGGGGTGACACCTGTGCCGAATCCCCTGCACCCAACAGCTTCACCGAGACAGACATCCGAACATTCGGAGCCGGGGCGACCTGGCTCCGCGAGACGCCGAGAGGAGGCGATGACAGTGGGAAACATCATGATCACCAAAATGACTGGCCAGACCGTTGTTGCTGCCTCCCTGCGTGCCGCCCGTCTGCGGGCGCTCGCCGAGTTCGGTGGAACCGGTCTGGGTCTCGACACCACCGGTGTCTCCGTCGTCCCCGCTGTCAGTGGCCTTGGACACACTGATGTCTGCGCCGCGGGCGGCAGGAACGTCGAAGGCACCTCCGTCGAGGCCGGTCTGTCCGGCGATTGGGCGTCGTTCGGCACGTCGCGCTCCCTGCGTGATGAGCGACCGACCCAGGCACCGAAGGCAGTCGTAGCAGCCGCCATGCATGGCGACTATGCGCAGGTCGTCGGTGCCGGAAACGCCCAGAAGCAGAACGAGCAGCAGATTAACCAGGCCATGGCCGCCTTTGCGGGCGCCACGGCCATCCGGATGCGGGCCTTCCGCGGGCCTGAACCCTGGAGAGAACGAACCTGAGTAAGCCTCAGGTCGGCACCTCCAGGGCCGCGGAACCCGTCACACCGGGATCCGCGGCCCTTCTGTTTTGTCCGGTACGCAAGACCACCCAGGCCCCCCGGGGCCTCCGGCCCAGACCCACCAGCCATCTGGGCCGGAACCACTGAAAAGACGAGGAAGACGCCACAGTGTCCACGGTCATCACGCCGCCCATCCCGTCCGTACCGCCGACAAGCCAGATCACCAAGGCCGACCAGGTCGACCCCCCGGAGGTTCTTTCCATGCAGATCAGCTCCATCGAGCAGGCCGAGGCGCTCGGGCTCCCCATCCCCTGCCGCGCCTTCGACCCCGAGGTCTTCTTCGCCGAGACGCCCGCCGACGTCGAGTACGCGAAGTCCCTCTGCGGCACCTGCCCGGTCAAGGACGCCTGTCTGACCGGTGCGCTGGAGCGGCGCGAGCCGTGGGGCGTCTGGGGTGGCGAGCTCTTCGTCCAGGGTGTCGTCGTGGCCCGCAAGCGGCCGCGTGGCCGTCCGCGCAAGACCGAGGTCATGGCGTGAACCCCGCCCACGGCGCCAGGGCCGTCCGCCGGGGAGAGCAGCCCCTGCTGGACAGCTCCCTCCGCCGTTCCGTCCGGATCGCCGCCGCCAAGGCCGACGCAGCCCGGCCAGCCCCCTTCCCGAGCACGCACCACGAGCAGGACCACCACATGACCGCCGCCGCCATCGATCCGACCGTCCGCGCTGAGCAGACCACCGAACTTCAGATCCAGAACAGGACCCTCGAAATGCAACTCCTCCACGAATCCCTGGCCCGGGCCCATATGCAAGAGCGCCTGCACGAGGCCGAGCACCAACGCCTCGTCACCCGGGTCGCCCGGGCCCGCCGGCTCAAGCAGCGGGCCGAGCGCGCCTCGCTGCGGGCCCGCAAGGCGATCGCCGTCGCCCTGATGTAGCCGCGGCTGTCGTCGCGGCTTTCGTCGCGGCGCGGGGCCTCCCCGCGTTCCACCCCCGTCGTGGGGGGGGGGGGGGCCCCCCGCCCGGCGGCCGGAGCGGTGCA
>NZ_JBHWIJ010000264.1:8169-12412 GCF_042732255.1 Kitasatospora sp. NPDC059803
CCGCGGCCCGCCCCCCGCCACGGGGTGGGCCCTGGGCTCGTCGGGGGCGTTGTGGTCAGCTCTTGCGGGTGCGGTTGGCGGGCTCGCCGCCTGCCGGCTTGCGACCGGCCGGCTTCGCCGTCCCCGCCGATCTCGCCGTCCCCACCGGGTTGGCCGGCTTCGCCGTCGCCGCCGGTTCCCGACCGGCGAACTGGGGCAGCCACGCCAGCATCTCCGCCCGGAACGGCGCCTGGGCGCCCAACTGGCAGAGCACCCCGATGGTGCTCAGCGTCACCCGATGGATCAGCAGGTACGCGGGCGGCAGGTTCAGTTGCTTGCCCAGGTTGTAGGCGGGCGAGCGCGGATCGGCGATCCGGGCCGCCTGCGCGCGCATCCAGGCCCGGGTGAAGTGGAAGCTGTCCACGGCGGCCGGCTCGATGATCGGCCGCAGGTAGTCCAGCACCGCGTCCGGGTCCAGCTCGATCGAGGGCTTGACGAAGCCCTCCTCGCGCAGCATCTTCAGCACGCCCGCAGCGTCGCCGTCCAGGGCCATCCGCAGCGACGCCCCGATCGGCGCGGGCAGCCCGCCCGGCAGCCGGTCCACCGTGCCGAAGTCCAGCACCCCCAGCCGCCAGCCCGACGCCGGGCCGTCGTCCTTCAGCAGCCGGAAGTTGCCCGGGTGCGGGTCCGCGTGCAGCAGGCCGGTCCGGGACGGGCCCGCGAACAGGAACCGGGCCAGCAACTGCCCGGCACGGTCGCGCTCCTCCTGGGTGCCGCCCGTGATCACCTCGGCCAGCGGGGTGCCGTCCATCCACTCGGTGACCAGCACCTGGTCGGCCTGCGCCACCACGCCGGGCACCACGATGTCCGGGTCGCCGGCGAACTCCTCGGCGTGGCGGCGCTGAGCCTGCGCCTCCAGCTCGTAGTCCAGTTCCTCCGACACCCGTTCGCGCAGCTCGGCGATCAGCGGCTTGATGTCCAGCCCCGGGATCAGCGGGCCCAACAGCCAGGCCACCCGGCTCAGTTGCGTCAGGTCGGCGAGCAGCGCGTCGCCCGCGCCCGGGTACTGCACCTTGACCGCGACCCGGCGCCCGTCGTGCCAGACGGCCCGGTGCACCTGCCCGATCGAGGCGGCCGCCGCCGGCCGGTCGTCGAACTCCCGGAACAGCTCGCGCCAGCCGTCCCCGAGCCGCTGGGCGAGCGCGGTGTGCACCTTGGCGGCGGGCATCGGGGGAGCGGCGTCCTGCAGCTTGGTGAGCGCGGCCCGGTACGGCCCGGCGACCTCCTCGGGCAGCGCGGCCTCGAAGACGGACAGCACCTGCCCGAACTTCATGGCCCCGCCCTTGAGTTCACCCAGGACCTTGAACAGCTGGTCGGCGGTGGCCTGCTGGAGCTCGGCCGTCACCACCTCGGCGGAGCGCCCGCCGATGCGCTTGCCCAGACCGAGCGTGGCGCGTCCGGCTATCCCCAGCGGCAGGGCGGCGAGCCGTGCCGTGCGGGTCACTGCCTTGCGCGGAAGATCGCTCACCCGGGCCTCCATTCCCTGGCCCCCCGACACCGGACGGCCCACCATCACTAGGCCATTGTGCCCGCTCCCCGCCCCGCGACCGCCGGTATTTCGCCAGGCGGGGAGGGGGCGCCCGTACGAGGGCCGCGACCGCTGTCCCTTTGCGGGGGAGTTGGACGGCTTGGTCCGGTCGGACCGGCGTGGTGGGCGGGCGGTGGCTGCGCGCCGAGTGGAGCGCCCGCGGGTCGTCCGGCCGGCGGGTCAGCGGGTCAGCGGGTCAGCGGGGCAGGCGGAGGGCCAGGCCGTCCAGGACCACGGCGAGGCCGTAGGCGAACTTGGCGTCGCGCGTGGCGGCCGGGTCCGGGTCCGCGGAAGCGGCCGAGTAGGCGGCGGCGAGGTGGGCGAAGCCCGCGGTGGCCTCCCGGGCGGCGGGCATCAGCCGAGCGACGAACGCGGCCTCGCTCTCGCCGGCCCGGGCGACGGTGGTGAGCCAGGCCGCCTCCGTGGTGCTCATGCCGACGACGTAGGAGATGACCGTGTCGATCGCCCGGACCGGCTCGGGGAAGCCGGCGGAGGTGAAGAAGGCGGTCAGCCGCTCGCCGTAGGACAGCAGGTTGGGGCCGAGGTGGGCGAGGCCGGCCTGGCCGAGGACGGACGACAGCCAGGGGTGGCGCAGGGCCGTCGTCCGGAAGGCGTCGGCGGCCTCGGTGGCGGCGGCGCGCCAGTCGGGGCTGTCGGCGGGCGGGAGGGTGATCTCGCCGAAGACCTCGTCCACCGCGAGCTCCATCAGCTCGTCCTTGGTCGCCACGTGCCGGTACAGGGAGGTGGCGCCCGCGTTCAGCCGGGTGGCGAGCTTGCGCATGCTCAGGGCCTCGATGCCCTCGGCGTCCAGCATGGTGATCGCCTCGCGGACGATCGCGGCCTGGCTGAGTGCGGGCTGGTCGGGCTCGCGCTGCCGACGGGCCCATACGGACGGGATCGGGTTCGTTTCGGCGGCCATGGCGGCTCCCCTTCCCTCTGCTCCTGCTTCGCTGCGTACACCGTTCGCATTGAGCGTACAGGAGTCAGATATTGCGCACGCTGTTCCACCATGCGTACAGTGTGCGCAGCGAAGGAACGGGGTGCGCACCGGGGGAACGGTGTGCGCAGAATGGAGGGGTGGCTGATGACAGCGCTCAACGCGACCGAGGGCCGCAATCCGCACCGCTGGTGGATCCTGATCGTGCTGTGCCTGAGCTCGCTCGTCCTGGTGGTCGACAGCATGGCGCTCACGGTCGCCGTGCCCTCGATGACGGCAGACCTCGGCGCCAGCGCCCAGGACACCCAGTGGATCCTCGACTCCTACGTCCTGGTCTTCGCCGGGCTGCTGCTCACCGCCGGCAGCCTCGGGGACCGCTTCGGCCGCCGGAAGATCATGATCATCGGACTGCTGCTCTTCGGGGCGGCCTCCCTGGCGGCCACCTTCTGCACCAACCCCGGCGAGGTGATCGCGGCCCGGGTCGCCATGGGCGTCGGCGGATCGCTGATCATGCCCTCGACGCTGTCGATCCTCATCACCGTCTTCGACGAGGACGAGCGCAACAAGGCGATGGCCGCCTGGAGCTCGGTGGCGATGCTGGGGCTGGTCGGCAGCCCGGTCCTCGGCGGAGTGCTGATCAACCACTTCTCCTGGCACTCGATCTTCTTCATCAACGTCCCGGTCGTCGCCCTGGCGATCCTGGCCGGCCTGCTGCTGATGCCGGAGTCCAAGGGCCCGTGGCAGAAGCCCGACCCGCTCGGCGCGGTGCTCTCCGCGGCCGGCATGACCGCCCTGGTCTGGTGGATCATCGAGATCCCTCAGCACGGCGCCTTCGGCGGCCAGTCCCTGGTCACCCTGGCCATCGCGGTGCTCGCGCTCGGCGGGTTCGTGGCGTGGGAGAACATCACCTCCGCGCCCATGGTTCCGCTGGCGCTCTTCAAACACCGCAACTTCAGCGGGGGCTCGCTGTCGCTGACCCTGGTGCAGATCGGCAACGGCGGCCTGCTGCTCGTGCTCACCCAGTACCTGCAGTTCGTGCTCGGCTACTCGCCGGTCAAGGCGGGCCTCGCGTTCGTACCGCTGGCCATCGCCGCCCTGATCGGCAACGGGGTCGGCGCCAAGTTCGCCGCCACGATCGGCAACCGCCTGCTCATCCTCACCGGGATGCTCGTCATGGCCGCCTCCTTCGCCCTGCTGACCACCGTCACCGCCGGCACCGGCTTCACCGTCCCGGCGGTCGCCCTCGGGCTGCTCGGCCTCGGCGCGGGCCTGGCGATGCCGGCGGCGGTGGGCGCGCTGATGGGCACCATCCCGCCGGAGCAGGCGGGCGTCGGCTCGGCACTGAACGACACCATCCAGCAGGCCGGTACCGCGCTCGGCATCGCCATCCTGGGCTCGCTGCTGTCGAGCGGTTTCGCCGCCGAGATGCCCGCCGGGATGCCGGAGGAGGCGAAGCACTCCGTCGGCGGGGCGCTGGCACTGGCCAACGGGGACGCCGGGCTCGTCCGGACCGTCCGGGAGGCCTTCACCTCGGCGATGTCGACGACCTTCACGATCAGCGCGATCGGGGTGCTGGCGGCGGCGGTGGTGGCCACGCTGGTGATGCGCGACCGGAAGGCCGGGACGGCGGCGGGGGAGCCGGTGGCCGGGGCGTCGGTGGAGGACACCGGGATCGCCGCCTGACTCCGCTGGACCTGGCTGGTCCACCTCGCCGCGAAGGCCGGTGCCCCTTGGGGCAC
>NZ_JBHWIJ010000265.1:0-12381 GCF_042732255.1 Kitasatospora sp. NPDC059803
TCACCTGTCCGGGCCGGGGCGTCCGGGCACCGACCTCAAGGAGTTGCTGTGCAGGACCGCGCTCAGCGACACGGAGGCGGGTGGGCGGGGGTAGGGAGCGGGGGCGGGGCCGGGGGTGGGGCGGGGCGGGCGGGGGGGGCCGGGCGGCCGGGCGGGGGGGGGGCGCGGCCCGCCGGGGCGGAGGGGGCGGTGGTCGGCGGGGTCGCGGGCGCGGCGGCGTCGGAGAGCCAGCCGGCCCCGCCGGTGGCGCCGCCCGTCCCGGGCGGGGTGTAGGCGGTGAGCGTGGTCGAGCCGGTCAGGCCCTGGAGCGGCTGCGGGCAGACCGCCGCCGTCCGCTCGACCTGCGCGGTGGTCGGGGCGACGCCGCCGTCCGCCTTGGCGGGGGCGGCCGGCGGGCGCGTCTCGGCGATCCCGAACACCGCCGCGAGCACGACGGCCGCGGCCAGCAGGGACTGCGTGGTCCTGGTGCCCCCGGACCGCCCGGCCGGCCGGGCGGAGGCCGCGGGCTCCGGCGCCTGGGCCGGGGCGGGCCCGGACTGCCCGGCCTCGGCGGCCTCCGTCGGCTCGACGGCCTCGGGCGCGGACTTCTTCCTGAATGCGGGCTTCTTCATCGCGGGTCAGCTCCCCGATCCGTGCTGGTGCGGGTACCGGCCCGTGCCGTTGGGGTCGTTCGGGTCGTTGGGGTCGCAGTAGGGCTCGGCCTGCGGCTGCCCCGGCACCCACGGCTGCTGGTGCTCCGTCTGCTGGTAGGGCTGCTGCTCGTAGCCGTACTGCTGCTCCTGCGGGTACGGCTGCTGCTCGTAGCCCTGCTGCGGGTACGCCTGCGGCTGGTAGCCCTCGTAGCCCTGGCCGTCGTACCCCTGGCCGCCGTACGGCGCGGCCACCGGCTGCTGGGCCGCGTACTGGTCGTAGCTGTACGGGTCGGCCTGCTGGTACGTCTGGTACGGGTCGGCGTACGGCTCGGTCTCCTGGACGGCGGCGGCCGCCTGGACCGCCTCGGCCATCGGCTCGCCGGCCGGCTGCGCCGGGATCGCGCCCGGCGGGCCCTCGTACACCCCGCCGTCCTCGCCGCCCTCGCCGCGCTCGGCCATCCGGCGGGCCCGGCGGCTGCCGGGGGCGGGCGCCTGCGCCTGGGCCGCGGCGGCCAGCGCGGCGGCGGCCACCACCTCCTCGGGCAGGTCGTCGTCCTTGTGGCTGCGGCGTCCGGGCAGGGCCAGCACCAGGATGGTCAGGCCGAGCAGCACCTGGGCCCAGATCCAGCCGGTGTGCGCGAAGCCGTCCTCCCGGGTGACGGTCAGCTTGCCGCCGCCGGCCGGGAGCTTGAAGCCCTGCGCCCAGCCGTCGACCGTGACGGACTCCAGCGCGGTGCCGCCCACGGTGGCCTTCCACTCGGGGGCGGCGGACTCGGCGAGCCGCAGCACCCGGCCGTCCGGGCCGGCCGGAACGGTGGCGGTGAGGTCGCGGGCCCCGGCCGGGACGACCACCGGGGCGGCGCCCGGGGCGGTGATCACCGCGCGGACGGCGGGGGCGCCGGTGACCTGCCAGAGCGCGGAGTCGCCGTCCTGGTTGGCCTTGACCAGGCCGGGGGTGGTGTCCAGGACGTCCTTGTAGGTGCCGATCACCGACTGCTGGACCAGCACGTAGGCGATGCCGTAGCCGGAGAGCGCACCGGCCTGGTCGGCGCCGGAACCGGCCAGCAGGCTGCCGACCATCTTGTTCAGGCCGTCCTGGGTGCCGGTCGACGGGTCGACGGTGGACTCGGCCTGGCCGAGCGTCAGGCCCGCGCCGCGGACCACGGTGTAGCGGACCGCGCCGCCGCCCGGGTCGCCGGTGACGACCAGGGTGCGGGAGCGGTCGGTGGTGCCGGCCTCCTCCGCGATGAACGCGGGCACCTGGCCGGCCTGGGCCCGGTGCAGCGGCTTGCCGGCGCCGGTGAGCGCCCACCACAGGCCGGTGCCCAGCGGGGCCAGCACCGCGGCGGCCACCACCAGCGCGGCCACCGGCTGGCGCCAGCCGAAGGCGATCCCCGCCACGCGGGCGTTGGCGCCGTCGGCACCGATCGCGGCGGCCGCCAGCAGGGCGATCCCGGCGATCAGCGAGGCCGGACCGGCCCAGGCGGGCACCGCCGGGCCGCCGGAGGCCGGGGTGACGGAGGTGCCCGCCACCGCGACCGCGAAGACCAGACCCGCACCGGCCGCACCCCAGGCGGACAGCACCGCACGGCGACGGTCGGCGCGCAGCAGTGCGGCGAGCGCGGCGAGCACCACGCCGGCCGACAGCCAGACCGGCGGCACCCCGGCGCCGCCCGGGTTGACCAGCAGCAGGCCGGCCGCGCTCGCACCGGTGCCGTGCAGGCCGGGCAGGCCGGCCTCCAGCAGCAGCCACTGCGGGTGCGCCAGCACCGACAGCGACCACGGCGCCAGCACCAGGACGGGCAGCGCGAGGATCACCAGGACGCGCAGGCCGAGCAGGCGTAGTGCGGCGCCGCCCGAGCCGAAGGCACCGCCGCGGACCACCGCGACGACCAGCGTCGCCAGGCACAGCGGCAGGGCGAGCGCCCAGGTCAACGGCACGAAGGAGGTGGCCAGGGTGAGCAGCAGGACGGTCATCCAGACCGGCCGCCACCCCGGGCGGGCGCCCTTGGCGGCGCTCTCGTCACGGATGCCGAGACCCGCCGCGATCGCGGCGGCGCGGGCCAGCGGCGGCAGCAGCACGGCGAGGACGGCGGTACCGATCCGGCCCTGGGCGAGCGCACCGGTCGCGGCGGGCAGCAGCGCGTAGGCGGCGCTGGCCCAGGCCCGGACGAGCTTGGAGTCCAGCAGCGGCCGGGACACCAGGTAGGCGCTGACCGCCGACAGCGGCACGGTGAGCACGACCAGCAGGGTGAGCGCGAGGTCGGCGTGGTCGAACAGCACCCAGGACAGCACCGCGAGCACGCCGAGGTACGGCGGCGCGGCGGCGGCGGAGCCGGTGCCGATCGGGTGCCAGGCGTCCGCGTACATCGACCAGAGGCCGCCGGCGCCGTCGGTGGCCGGCAGCAGGGCGCCGCCGAACAGCTCGCCGCTGCCGAACAGGCCGCGGCAGGCGATCAGGGCGAACACCAGCAGGGCCGCGAACAGCACCGGCGCCGGACGCCGGGCCAGCTTCTTGATCAGCGTGAACTGCTCGACGACCAGGTCCTCGTCGTCCTCGCCGCCCGGCCCGGCCTCGACCGTGCCGTGCCGCCCGGTGTCGTCCCCTCCCCCTATGCCGAGGGAGCCGATCACGCCCTCGACGGCGAGCCGGGCGGTGGCGCCGGGCGGCGGGAAGAGCGTGCGGTCGTCCAGGGCGTCGGCGGCCCGGGTGCGGGCGCGCTGCTTGCGCGCGGCCAGCAGCCGGGGGAAGCGGACGAGTTCGTGGCCGAGGCCGGTGAGCTCGTCGAAGGCCTGGCGCGGGTCCTTGCCGAGCAGGTTGGTGACGGCCCGCAGCAGGGTGCCGAGCACCAGCCGCAGCAGGACGTAGGGGAAGAGCGCGCCCTTGCAGTTGGCGAGCAGGGTGTAGACGGCGCCGGCCTTGTCCACCCGGTGCGGGTGGGCGGGGCCGCAGTCGATGGCGCGGCGCTCGCGGCTGGCCGCCTCGGCGTGCCGCAGCACGGCGTCGGGGGCGACCACCACGCGGTGGCCGGCGGCGTTGACCCGCCAGCAGAAGTCGGCGTCGTCGCGCATCAGCGGCAGCGCCTTGTCGAAGCCGCCGAGTTCCTCGAAGACGTCGCGGCGCACCAGCATGCCGGCGCTGGAGACGGCGAGCACCGGGCGGACCTGGTCGTGCTGGCCCTGGTCCTGCTCGCGGCGGTCGAGGCCGGTCCAGCGGCGGCCGGAGCGGGCGATGGTGACGCCGACCTCCAGCAGCTGGCGGCGGTCGTACCAGCTGCGCAGCTTGGGGCCGACCACGGCGGCGCTGGGGGTGGAGTCGGCGACCTGGAGCAGCCGGCGCAGCGCGTCGGTCTGCGGCTCGCAGTCGTCGTGCAGCAGCCAGAGCCATTCGACGGGCTGGGTCTCGCGCGGGCCGCCGCGGCCGAGGTCGTCCTCCTGGGCGAGCGGGTCGCCGAAGTCGTCCCAGCCGCCGGTGACCGGGTCGTAGCCGGAGGGGTCGAGCCGGTACGGCAGGTCCTCCGGGCGCAGCGGCGGGCTGCCGAAGACGGCCTCGGCGACGGCGGTGCCGAAGCCGGCCCGGCGGCCGAGGAGCAGCGGGCCGCTCTCGGGCAGCCAGTCGGCGAGGGTGTCCGCGAGCAGTTGCGGAGAGTTGTCGGTGGAACCGGTGTCGACCGCGAGCACCCGCTGGACCTGGCGGTCCTGGCCGAGCAGGCCGGCGAGGGCCTGCGGCAGCCAGCGGGCCCCGTCGTGCGAGACGATCACCGCGGTGACCAGGTGGCGCGGGTAGGCGGGCGGCCTGGCAGCGGTGAAGCCGCTCTGGTGGCTGTAGACGGTCATCGAGTGCGCGGGCCTCAGTTCTCGGTGGACACAGCCGGTGAACGGCAACCGGATGGCGCACCACACTAACGGCTCCGGATGGCGGCTTCGTCCGCGGTGCCGGTGCGGGACCGGTGAAGAGCCGGCAGGGAACACGAAAGCGCCCCACCGCCGCGGTGAGGCGCCCGTACTGCCGTGTGGTTGTCGAAGGGTCAGCGGGGGTCGGCGGCCGCCCCGGTCAGACCGCGCTCTTCTTGAGCCGACGGCGCTCGCGCTCGGAGAGTCCGCCCCAGATGCCGAACCGCTCGTCATTGGCGAGGGCGTACTCCAGGCATTCCGAACGGACCTCGCAGGCGAGGCAGACCTTCTTGGCCTCGCGCGTGGAGCCGCCCTTCTCGGGGAAGAAGGACTCGGGGTCGGTCTGGGCGCACAACGCGCGCTCCTGCCAACCGAGTTCCTCTTCCTCCTCCGCGATGCCGTCACCGATCAACAGCTCAAAGAGCTCGCTCATGTGGCGCGCCTCCTCTGCCCCTACTTGGCGTCCCCGTGGTTGCCGTTGCCTCGTGCGGCCGACGACACGAGTGAAATTACAGTTGCGTCACTCTGGCTCAGTCAAGCCGAGCTCTGGTATTGGGGCGAGGATTCACTCCCCGGCACCAAGCCGTTACGAATAGTGTACATATTCGGACACATTGGACCTTCGATCCGAAAGCCCTGAACGGCGTCGAACCAGCCACAACCCTTCGGCGAGTGACGCTCGGTCACCATCACAGGCCGGTCATCGCCCTGCCTTCCCGGCGATCTTCCCATCGAAACATAGAGCGTGATTTATCACCCCATCCGGGCAACTTCTTGGCGTAACCCTCTCGAATGCCGCATCCCTGTGTTTGACACCGGCCCCACGGATGCGGTCTCCTTTCCCCTATGTCAGAGTTCGCCAGCCCCCGGAGCGGTTCCACGCTCCGCCGTGCCGTGAACTCTTGTTGTCGCCTCTGCTCCTGCTGTATCTAGGCGCCCGCGTCCCACCGCGCGCCGCCCCCAGGAAGCACAGAGGCCGCCCGCGATTCCCGTCCCAGGACATCCCGGATCCGGCTGATCCCCGACGAACCAGCCGCCACTCCGAGGACGACTCCCGTGCGTATGACCCGCATCCGCAAGCGGAACCGCGACCGCAACAAACTCGCCCGCCGAAGCCCCTCCCCCGCCGCGCCCGCCCGGGGCTGGACCGACGGCCTCAGCGACGTCTCCATCGCCGGCGACCCGCTCGCCTTCCCGCACCTGGCCCGCACCGACCTGCCCCGCCACCCCACCACCGTGGCCGGCCACGCCCGGCTGATCCGCGAGATCGCCGCCGACCGCGCCCGCTGGGAACCCCTGGTCCGCTACGACGCGCTCACCCGCTGGTACGCCCGGCTGGAGACCGGCCCCGGCTACGAGGTCTGGCTGCTCAGCTGGCTGCCCGGCCAGAGCAGCGGCTTCCACGACCACGGCGAGTCCTCCGGCGTGATGACCGTCGTCCAGGGCGAGCTGATCGAGCGCTCGCTCACCCGCGCCGGCGAGGGAGCCCGCACCCTGCGCCCCGGCGGGCAGCGGGTCTTCTCCTCCGGCTACCTCCACGAGGTGGTCAACGGCACGCTCGAACCCGCCGTCTCCATCCACCTCTACACCCCGGGCCTCACCGAGATGAACCAGTACGGCGGCACCGCCGTCCCCGAGCAGCACCCGCAGGCCCAGGCCGAGGCACACTGAGCACCCGCCCGCGTCAGCCCGGCCGTCGCACCCGCCGTCGCACCCGCCGGCGACCGGGCCGGCGACCGGGCTGACGGGCAGTCGGACCGTGGCAGGATGAACCCATGCGCATCGTGGCACTGGCAGGCGGAATCGGCGGAGCGCGCTTCCTGCGCGGACTCCTCGCGGCAGTCGGACCGCAGGACGAGATCACCGTCATCGGCAACACCGGCGACGACATCCACCTCTACGGCCTCAAGGTCTGTCCCGACCTCGACACCGTGATGTACACCCTCGGCGGCGGCATCCACGAGGAGCAGGGCTGGGGCCGCACCGACGAGACCTGGTCGATCAAGGCCGAGATGAAGGAGTACGGCGTCGGCCCCGAGTGGTTCGGGCTCGGCGACCGCGACTTCGCCACCCACCTCGTCCGCAGCCAGATGCTCACCGCCGGCTACAGCCTCAGCCAGGTCACCGAGGCGCTGTGCGTGCGCTGGAAGCCCGGCGTACGGCTGCTGCCGATGAGCGACGACCGGGTCGAGACCCACGTGCGGATCACCGACGAGCAGGGCACCCGGGCGATCCACTTCCAGGAGTACTGGGTCAGGCTGCACGCCGCCGTCGACGCCGAGGCGATCATCCCGGTCGGCGCCGACACCGCGAAGCCCGCGCCCGGCGTCCTGGAGGCCCTCGCCGCCGCCGACGTCATCCTCTTCCCGCCGTCCAACCCGGTCGTCTCCATCGGCACCATCCTCGCCGTCCCCGGCATCCGGGAGGCCGTCGCCGCCGCCCCCGCCCCCGTCGTCGGGCTCTCCCCGATCATCGGCGGCGCCCCGGTGCGCGGCATGGCCGACAAGGTGCTCGCCGCCGTCGGCGTCGAGGCCACCGCGGAGGCGGTCGCACTGAACTACGGCTCCGCACTCATCGACGGCTGGCTCGTCGACACCGCCGACCAGGCCTCGGTCGCCGCCGTCGAAGCCGCCGGGATCGCCTGCCGGGCCGTCCCGCTGCTGATGACCGACGTCGAGGCCACCGCCGAGATGGCCCGGGCCGCCCTCGCCCTCGCCGAGCAGGTGCGCAAGTGAGCGGGCGCGGGCGCAGCGGGGCGGGCGCATGAGCCTGCAGATCCTGCCGGTCGAAGGGCTGCCGGAGATCGACGCCGGGACCGACCTCGCCGCGCTGCTCGCCAAGGCCGGCGAGTACCAGGACGGCGACATCCTGATCGTCACCTCGAAGATCGTCAGCAAGGCCGAGGGCCGGCTGCTGCACGCCGCCGACCGCGAGGCCGCGATCGAGGCCGAGACCGTCCGGGTGGTCGCCCGGCGCGGCCACGCCCGGATCGTCGAGAACCGCAACGGCTTCGTCATGGCCGCCGCCGGCGTCGACGCCTCCAACACCGCCCCCGGCACCGTCCTGCTGCTGCCCGAGGACCCGGACGCCTCCGCCCGCACCCTGCGCGGGCGGCTCCAGCAGCTCACCGGCCGCCGGCTCGCCGTCGTCGTCACCGACACCTTCGGCCGGCCCTGGCGCAACGGACTCACCGACGTCGCCATCGGCGCCGCCGGGCTGTCCGTGCTGGAGGACCACCGCGGGCGCACCGACAGCCACGGCAACGAGCTGGCGCTCACCGTCACCGCCACCGCCGACGAACTCGCCGCCGCCGCCGACCTGGTGAAGGGCAAGACCAGCGGCGTGCCGGTCGCCGTCGTCCGCGGGCTCGGCCACCTCGTCACCGCCGAGGACGGCGACGGCACCCGGCCGCTGGTCCGCTCCGCCGTCGACGACATGTTCCGGCTCGGCACCTCCGAGGCGCTGCGCCAGGCCGTCACCCTGCGGCGCACCGTCCGCTCCTTCACCGACGCCCCGGTCGACCCCGGCGCCGTGCGCCGCGCCGTCGCCGCCGCCGTCACCGCGCCCGCCCCGCACCACACCACGCCGTGGCGGTTCGTCCTGCTGGAGACGGCGCAGGCCCGCACCCGGCTGCTCGACGCGATGCTCGCCGCCTGGCAGCGCGACCTGCGCGAACTCGACGGCTGGGACGACGCCCGGATCGCCCGCCGCACCGCCCGCGGCGACGTCCTGCGCGAGGCGCCCTACCTGGTGGTGCCCTGCCTCGTCATGGACGGCTCGCACCACTACCCCGACCAGCGGCGCGCCGCCGCCGAACGGGAGATGTTCACCGTCGCCGCCGGCGCCGCCGTGCAGAACCTCCTGGTCGCCCTCACCGGCGAGGGCTACGGCTCCGCCTGGGTGTCGTCCACCATGTTCTGCCGCGACACCGTCCGCGCGGCCCTCGACCTCCCGGACGACTGGGACCCGATGGGCGCCGTCGCCGTCGGCCGCCCCGCCGAACCCCCGCGCGAACGCCCGGACCGCAGCGCCGACACCTTCATCGAGGTGCGGTAGCGGTTCAGAGACCGCGATAGATCTCGCGGCGATTGCCAACGGCCACCACGAGGATCACCAGCACGCCGTCGTGGATCTCGTAGGCCACGCGGTAGACGCCGACCCGGAGACGGTAGAGGCCGACGTGACCCGCCAGCTTCTTGACATCCGGGCCCTCGACGTAAGGGTCCTCGCCGAGAACGGTGAGCGCGGTGAGGATCCGCATCGCGTCGACCTGGCTGATGTCACGCAGCTGGCGCCTGGCATGCGAGGTGAAGCGGAACGCGTACTTCACGCAGCGCTCCCGGAGGAGTCCTTGGGCGAGTCGAACAGGTCGGCCAGGAGCTCGGCCATGGTCACGGTGGGATCGTTCCGGTGCTGCTCGGCCTCACGGGCGAGCAGTTCGTCGGCGGCATCCTCGATGGCATCGAGGATCTCGATCGGCACGACCGCTCCGACCCGCTCGCCCTTCCGAGTGATCACGGTGATCTCGCCGGCCTCGGCCTGGGTGACCACCTCGGCGAGGTTCGCACGCAGTTCCCGGATGCTCAGTGCGTCAGTCATGCATCCAGCGTACACATCGACGTGTACACCGCACGGCGCTTCCGGTTCAGCGCCGCCGGTGGTCGTCGGGGGTGAGGCGCGAACGCCCGGACCGCGGCGCCGACACCTTCATCGAGGTGCGGTGAGGATCAGCCGTCGAGGTCGTCCGGCAGCAGCCGGAAGGCCTTGTGGTTGGTCAGCGGCCTGATCGCACGGAAGTGGCGACGGTCGACGGTCAGCACGGCGTCGGTCCTGAACTCCGCGGCCAGCGCGACGTTGATGGCGTCCGTCAGGCCGATGTCCAGGTCCGGGTACTGCCGCATGACCGCCCGCGCAGTGGCAAGGTGCGCACCCACCTCGGGCACCTCGAAACGGCCGATCGCACATCGGTCGATGATGTCGTCCAGAACGCGCATCGCCATCGCGGCTCCGAGTGTCCGGTGCGCGAGGTAGTCCAGCTCGGCCAGCACCAGCGGCGAGATGACCAGATGGCCGACCGTACGCAAGGCCTTCAGGCAGGCGTCGTGGTCGGGTTCCTCACCGGCGTATGCGGCGAGCAGGGCGCCGGTGTCACCGACCACCGCGACGTCGGTCACCTGCCGAATCCTTCCATGTGCTGGTCGAGGTCGGCCAGAATGCGCCCGCCGCCACCGGGGATGACCGGCATGTCGTCGAGCTCCTCCCCCATCGGATCGGTCCGGAAGGGGTAGACGGGTGCGGCCAGGCTCGGCGGCAGGATGGTGGCCACATGCCTGCCGTCCTTGGTGACGGTGACGGTCTCGCCCCGCTCGACGGCTCCTATCACCCTGGCCGTCTGCTGGTTCAGCTCCCGCATGGTTGCTTCCATGCGAGGCAGTGTACTACGGCGTAGTTCATCGCCGCCGGTGGTCGTTTGGGGTGAGGCGGGGGCCGTAGCGGGGGGCGTGGGGGGTGGTCGCCAGCAGGAGGCGGCAGAGGCGGTGGCGGTGCGGGCGGTAGGGCTCCAGCAGGGCGAGCATCTGGGCGTCGTCGCTGCGGGGGCGGCCGGCCAGGGCCCAGCCGACCAGGTTGGGCAGGTGGAAGTCGCCGACCGAGACCGCGTCCGGGTCGCCGTTGCTGCGCTGCAGGGTCTCGGCGGCCGTCCAGGGGCCGACCCCCGGGACGGCGGTGAGCCGGGCGAAGGCCTCGGCGTGGTTCATCGCGGCGGCCTCCTCCAGCCGGGGCGCCAGCCGGACGGCGCGCATGACCGTCGTCGAGCGCTTCGGGTCCACCCCCGCGCGGTGCCACTCCCAGCTCGGCACCAGCGCCCACTCCCGGGCCGACGGCGCCACCCGCATGCCCTCGGCCGGGCCCGGCGCCGCGGTGCCGAAGTCCCGTAGCAGGGTGCGCCAGGCGCGGTAGGCCTCGTCGGTGGTCACCTTCTGTTCCAGGATCGCCGGGACGAGGGACTCCAGGACCAGCCCGGTGCGGGTGAGGCGGACCGCGGCGGTGCGGCGCTGGGCGTCCCGCAGCGGTCCGGGCGGCAGCACCAGGGCCTCCGGGTCGTCCTGCGCGCCCAGCAGCACCGGCAGCCGCTCCAGCAGCCACGTCGCACCCGGGCCCCAGGCGGTCGCCTCCACCTCGCCGGCCGCCGGTCGCGCCAGCACCCGCAGCGTGCCGATCCCGGCCGGGGTCCGGGACGCCCGCCAGAGCGCGCCGTCGCCGGTGGTGCGGTACGCCGGGTCGGCGGGGCCCCGGCGCAGCGGCAGCAGCGTCCGGGCGACGTCCAGCGGGAAACCCGGCCGCCAACGCCGTACCGACTCGCCCGTCACCGCCGCGCACCTCCTCCGCTGTCCGGCTCCACCGCCTTCGTCGACCATGGGGATATGAACGATACGCGGCTGCCGGAGCTGTCCTCCGGGGACGAGAACGCGGTGCGGGCGCTGTACCACCGGGCGCTGGAGGGGTGGAACCAGCAGGACGGTTCGGCCTTCGCCGGGCCGTTCGCCGAGGACGGGGAGGTGATCGGCTTCGACGGCACCCGGCACTGCGGGCGGTCGGTGATCGCCGCCGAACTGGGGCGGCTCTTCGCCGACCACGCGACGCCGGAGTACGTGGCCAGGGTGCGCCGGGTCCGCGCGCTGGGGCCCGGGGTGGCGCAACTGGACGCCGTCGCGGGGCTGGTGCCGGACGCCGCGGAGGACCTGGACCCGGCGCTCAACGCGGTGCAGACGGTGATCGCGGTGAACGCCGGGGCGGGCTGGCGGATCGGGCTGCTGCAGAACACGCCGGCGCGCTACGACCTCCGGCCGGATCTGGCGGCGGCGTTGACGGCGGAGCTGCGGGGGCTGGTCGGGCGGGGGCCGGGACCGGCGTAGGGCGGTGCGGTGGGGTGCGTCAGGGGGTCTGGAGGTGGGCCGCGGCCATGCGGAGGGCGGGGAGCCGGGCGTAGAGGGCGTTGCCGGGGCACTCGGTGTTGAAGGCGTCGCGGTGACCGGAGACGGCGTCGAAGTCGACGACGGTGCCCTTGGGGTAGCGGCTGGCGTCGGAGGCGGAGGTGAGCTTGGTGCGGCCGTCGGCGGGGTGGCCGGTGAGGCCGAGCTTCCAGCCGGCGATGGCGGCGAGGCCGTCCAGGAGGGGCTGGGGCGGGGCGTCGCCGACGTAGGTGCCGATGGCGGCGACGCCGGCCGAGTCGGTGTTGAAGCCGAGGGTGTGGGCGCCGTGGACGGGCTGGTCGACGCCGCCGGCCCGGCCCTCGTAGACGGTGCCGCAGCGGTCGACCAGGAAGTTGTAGCCGATGTCCCGCCAGCCGCTGCTCTGAACGTGGTACTGGTAGATCGACCTGATCACCCGGGGGGCGTCGGAGCAGGCGTAGTCGGTGGCGGTGGCGGTGTGGTGGACGAACACCTCGTGGACCGGGCCGGTGTACTCGAAGGCCTGGTCGCGCAGGGACTCGTCCGCGCCCCAGCCGGCCCGGGTGACGATGGCGGGGCGCGGGGCCTGGTGGCCGTCGGCGGGGCGGCGGGGCAGGACCCGGGCGGCGGGCGCGGGCGCGCCCTGGCCTGGGTCGACCAGGTCGAGCCGCAGGCCAGGCGGGGGCCCGGCGGGGCCGGGGCGCACCTCGACGGCGACGCCGTCGCTGCGGCCGGTCCACAGGGGCGCGGTGGCGCCGCGCGGGGCGAGGTCGGGGCCGTCCTCGGTGTCGGCCTCCAGGTCGTGCCAGTCGCCCCAGCGGCCGGTGGCCGCGTCCCGGGTGCGGACCCGGACGGCGCCGCCGGCCAGCGCGTCCGCCGGGCCGTCCCAGCCGACGCCGAGGAGG
>NZ_JBHWIJ010000266.1:0-12343 GCF_042732255.1 Kitasatospora sp. NPDC059803
CCCCTCCGCCGGCAGCTGCTCACGTTGTTCCGGGGGCCTCACGGCCGGAAGGCGGGGAGGCCCTTGACGGTGGAGACCGGGGCCGGGGCGGCGGAGCCGTCGGCGGGGAGGGTGCTGACGCCGTCGGGGGTACGGGCCGCGATGGTCCTGCCGTCGGGGGACCACGCGGGTTCGGTGTAGTCGGTGGCGGCGGCGGGGGTGAGGTCCTTCTCGTCCTTCTGGTCGATCCGGCTGGAGCGGGTGAACAGGTGGTCGTGCCCGTCGACGGAGCGGACGAAGACGACGTGCTCGCCGTCGGGGGAGAGGGCCGGCTGGGAGCCCTGGCCCAGGTCGCGGGTGGCGGGGCGGATGTAGTCGTCGTAGAGGTAGACCTCGCCGGCGGGGGTGTTGGCGTAGACGATCTCGCCGTGTTGGCCGCCGGCGTCGGCCCAGGTGTTGCCGGTCTGCGGCGGCTGCGGCATGTTCGCGTTGCCGTCCAGGGAGGTGTGCGGGGTGAGCACCTCGGGGGTGCCGCCGACGACCTTGGTGGGGATCTTCTCCAGGCGCAGGACGCCGCCCTTGGCGGCGGCGAAGACGATGGTGTCGAAGCGTTCGGCGGATTCGGGGAGGTCGCTGGGGCCCTGCGCGGCGTGCTGCCAGGTCGGGTGGGACCAGGTCTCGCCGCCGGGGGCCGTGGCGAGGGTGACCTTCGCGCCGCCGTCGGGGTCGGCGACGACGAGGTCGCCGTTGCCGTTGATGAAGGCCGCCCGCTTGCCGTCGGGGGACCAGGCGAGGTCGCGGACGACGGTGCCGAAGTCGACGGTGGTGCCGTTCATCGCGACGGCCCGGGTGCCGGTGCTGACGGTCAGGTGGTTGGCGGCGCTGGTGCCGTTGACCTCCTTGGTGCCCGGCGCGGGGGTGCTCGGCACGGGGGTGCCCGGTGCGGGGTTGCTCGGTGCGGGGGTGCTCGGGTGGGCGGAGCCGCCCGGGGCCGGGGCCCCCGGAGCGGTGGCGCCGGGCGCCGCGCTGCCGGGGGCGGCGGTGTCCGATCCGGCGTTGTCGGGGCCGCAGGCGGAGAGCAGGACGGCGCCGACGGTGGTCATCACGGCGAGCGCGGCGGTGGTGCCGAATCTGTTGCGCACGGGCATTTCCAGGTCCCCCCTCGGGTGCGGTTCGCGTTCGAGGAGCAGCATCCCAGGGGGAGTTCAGCGGCCGGTGCGAGCCGTGTCACGGTCGTGGAACAACGGCCGCCCCGGCCTGCCGTGCCGTGCCGGGACCGGATTCTGGCGCCGGGTCAGAGCCCGAGGGCGGTGAGGCCGGGGTGGTCGTCGGGGCGCCGGCCGAGCGGCCAGTGGAAGAGGCGTTCGGCGGCGGCGATCGGCAGGTCGTTGATGGCGGCGTGGCGGTGCGCCATCAGGCCGTCGCGGTCGAACTCCCAGTTCTCGTTGCCGTAGGAGCGGTACCACTGGCCGGAGTCGTCGTGCCACTCGTAGGCGAAGCGGACGGCGATGCGGTCGCCGTCGTGCGCCCACAGCTCCTTGACGAGGCGGTAGTCGAGTTCGCGGTGCCACTTGCGGGTGAGGAAGTCGGCGATCCGCTCGCGTCCGGTGAGGAACTCGGTGCGGTTGCGCCACCGGCTGTCGGGTGTGTAGGCGAGGGCGACGCGGTGGGGGTCGCGGGTGTTCCAGGCGTCTTCGGCGGCGCGGACCTTCCGTCGGGCGGTCTCCGGGGTGAACGGGGGCAGGGGAGGGCGCTGTTCGGTCACGGGGTCTCCTCGGGCATGGCGGAGCCGACGGTGAGAACGGTCGTTCTCGCTGTAGCGGCTACCCTAGGAGAACCATCGTTCTCACGCAAAGGGCACGGCAGATGGACCAGCACGACCCGCGGGGCCTGATCCTCGACGCGGCCGAGGAGCTGTTCTACGGTCAGGGCATCCAGGCGGTCGGCATGGACGCCGTCCGGGCGGCCTCCGGCCTGACGATGCGCCGGCTCTACCAGCAGTTCCCGTCCAAGGACGACCTGGTCGAGGCGTACCTGCGACGCCGGGACGGGCGCTGGCGGGCGAACCTCGCCGCCTACGTGGCCGGCGCCGCCACGCTGCCGCGCGACCAACTGCTCGCCGTCTTCGACTGGCTCGGCCGCTGGTTCGCCGAACCCGACTTCCGTGGCTGCGCGTTCGTCAACTCCTTCGGCGAGCTGGGCGCCGTCTCACCGGCGGTCACGGCGGCCGCCCGGCAGCACAAGGAGGAGTTCAACGCCTACCTCGCCTGCCTGGCCGAGGCCGCCGGCGCCCCGCCCGCCACCGCCGCCCAGCTGGCGCTGCTCGCCGAGGGGGCGATGACCACCGCCGCCGTGCACGGCGACCCGAGCGCCGCCGCCGACGCCAAGGCGGCCGCCCGCGTGCTGCTCGACGCCGCCCTGTCCGCCCGCGCCTGACGGACCGCGGGGCCGTCAGCCCGGGACGGGGGCCGTGCGCCGCTCGAAGACCTCGGGGCGGGCCGCCTCCAGGGCGGTGGCGACGGCGCCCAGCAGGACGGCGTCCTGGCCGAGGCGGCTCGGCTCCAGTCGGGGCCGCAGCGGGGAGCGCTCGTACAGGGCCTGCTCCAGCGGGCGCAGCAGCAGGTCGGCGCTGCGCCCGATGCCGCCGCCGAGGACGACCACGTCCGGGTCGAGCAGCGCGGCGACGACGGCGAGGACGTAGCCCAGGCGGTCCACCTCCTGCCGGACGGCCTCGACCGCGGCGGGCTCGCCGAGCCGGGCCCGGGTGAACACCTTCTCGGCGGTGAGCGGCCGCCGCATCCCGAGGTCGAGGGCGGTGCGCACCACGGCGTCGGCGGAGACGGTCTCCTCCAGGGTGGTGCCGGTGCCGGTGGTCGCAGTGGCAGTGGCAGTGGCGGAGGCGCAGCCCGGCAGTCGCAGCAGCCCGAGTTCCCCGGCCGCGCCGTGCGCCCCCGTCAGCAGTTCGCCGTCCTTGACCACGCCCAGGCCGAGTCCGGTGCCGACCAGCAGGTAGACGAAGAGCCGGCTGCCCGCGCCCGCGCCGTAGGTGTACTCGCCGACGGCGGCGAGGTTGGCGTCGTTGGCGACGGTGACGGTGGTGCCCAGGCCGTCGGCTATTCGGTCGAACAGGCCGGGGCGGCCCCAGCCGGGCAGGCTGGCGGCGAGCCTGACGCTGCGTCTGCGCTCGTCCCAGACCCCGGGCGTGCCGGCCACGGTGTGGGCGACGGCGGTGCCGGGCAGGCCCGCCTCGGCGAGGGCCTCGCGGGCGGCCGCGACGACGGCGTCGGCGACGGCGTTGGCCGAGCGGCCGCGGTTGGGCAGGTCGCGGCGGGCGACGACGCATCCGGACAGGTCGGCGACGGCGACCCGCAGCCGGGCCCGGCCGATGTCGAGCCCGAGGACGTGCCCGGCGGCCGGGTCGGTCTCGTACAGGACGGCGGTGCGGCCGCGCTCGGGGGCGAACCTGCCGGCCTCGCGGGCGAGTCCGGCGAGTTCGAGGGTGGCCAGTGCGGTGGAGACGGTCGGCTTGGACAGCCCGGTGTCGCGGGCTAGTTGGGCCCGGGAGAGCGGGCCGTGGCAGCGCAGCCGCTCCAGCAGGAGCCACTCGTTGTTGCTCCGGAGCCGCTGCCGGTTCCACGGCTGTTGTCCAGGCCCTGACAGTAGAGCGAGGGCGACGGGCTGCGGCGCCCCGTCCGTGGCCGTAGTCCGTCCTGCTGTGCTCATTCGGTCGATCGTAGGGCACCCGTCAGCCGACGAACGAGGACGGACGGTGAGAGTACGGACGGGCGGAGCGGAAGCGCGGACCGCCGGTGGCGGCGGAGAGTCCCGGCTCCCTGCTGCCACCGGCGGTCGGATCGCCCGGCGCGGCCGCGCCCCGCCGGGTCGGGGCGTCGGGGAGGGCCTCGCCGGGCCGGGGTCCGGTCCCACACACCGGACCCCGGGCTCGACGGGTGCGGGTCGGTCAGTCGATGGTGTAGCCGGAGCCGAAGGCGGTGACGCTGAGCGGGCCGTCCAGGTTGTAGTTGCCGGTGGCGGCGATCCGGCGCAGGCACTCGACCCGGTCGACGGACTTCCTCCATTCGTCGGCGGTGGAGGAGTTGGCCGGGTTGGTGAGGTCGTCGACGCGGACGTCGAAGAAGGCGTTCAGCCAAGCGCTCTCGCCGGCGCCGGACGGCGAGCCGACCTTGGCGTTGGTACGGCCGATGAGGGCGGGCAGGGCGTCGTACTCGCTGCCGTTGCCGTGCTGGATGGAGGCGTCGTACAGCTCGGCGCGGGCGAGGGCGGTGGTGAGGCCGAGCTGGTCGGCCTGGTTCATGGCGGGGGTGAAGTAGCGCTGGTCGACCTGGTCGTCCTGGACCTGCCGGAAGGTGGCGTCCTGGGCGGCCTGCTTCCAGGCGGCGACGTAGTCGCTCTCGGGCAGGCCGCTGGTGTCGCCGCTGCCGGCGGCGGCCAGGCGCTCCAGCTCGGGGATGAAGCGGGCGAGCGGGTTGTCGGGGGAGACGGCGGTGTAGGCGCGGACGACCTTGAGCGCGTCGCCGTCGTTGGTGGTGAAGCCGGCGCGGCCGGCGGTGACGCCGCGGCCGTCGTTGATGTTCTCGGCGTAGCCGTACTGGAGTTCGGTGGTGCTGTTCTCGAAGATGCTGATCAGCTGGTCGGCCCGGCGGTGCTGATCGGGGGTCAGGCCGCCTGCGGACGCCCGCTGCACGGCCGCGGCGGTCGCCCGGGCGGGGGCGGTGGACGCCGAGGCGGAGGTGGCGGCCCAGGCCGCACCGGCGACCAGGGCGGCTGCCGCGGTGGCGGCGGCGAGGCGTCGGGTTCGGGAAACTCGCATGGGTGTGCTCCGATCTCCGGGGGCGGTGCCGCCGGAGGCAGTGGGGGATGGCGCGCCGGTCGAACGGGGGCGCTGTGGGGGCAGGAGAGCGAGCTCGCGGCAGCAGAGTACGGTCTGCGGCCGACGGCGGTCTATAAGGTAAGGAAAGTTTCCTAATAAAATTGCTTGGGTCTCGGAGACGGTGCTCGGTCGTCGCCGAACGGGCCGCGCCGGTGATACCGTCCGAGCGTCTGGCGACCGTCCGCCCGGCCACCGCCGGGCCCGGCCCGCGAGCTCCCTGCACCACCGAATCGGGCGCCCCACGCGCACGCACACGCCACGCACACGCCACGCACACGCCACGTGCGCACCGCCCGCGCCGTACGCGCGCGTACCGCACACGCCCCCGCGCCCGGCCGCTCCCACCGAAACCCCGACCAGCACGGAGCACCGACCCATGAGCCTCCCGAGCACCACCCCACCCACCGTCACCCCGATACGGCCGCCGCGCCTGGTGGCCACCGACCTCGACGGGACGATCGTGCGCGGCGACCGCACCGTCTCGGCCCGCACCGTCGCCGCGCTCGCCCGGGTCGAACGGGCCGGCGGGCTCGTCGTCCTGGTCACCGGCCGCCCGCCGCGCCTGATGGGCGAGATCGCGGCCGCCTTCGGCCACCGGGGCGTGGCGATCTGCTCCAACGGCGCCTTCGGCTACGACATGCGCACCCGCGCGGTGATCGCCGAGAACCCGATCCCGGTCGACGTGCTCGGCGAGAGCGCCCGGCGGCTGCGCGAGGCCGTGCCGGGGATCGGGCTGGCCGTCGAGTACGCCCAGGAGCTGGCCGGGGACGCGCACTACGAGGCGGGCGCCTGGGACGCCGACACCACCGTGCAACGCCTCGACGACGCACGGTTGTTCGGCCGCCCGGCGCCCAAGCTGATCGGCCGTCACCCGGAGCTGTCCGCGGACGAGCTGCTGGAGCTGGCCCGCCCGGTGCTCGGAGAGCTGGTGACGGTCTACCACGCGAACGGCGAGCGGCTGGTCGAGGCCGTCGCGAAGGGCGTCAGCAAGGCCTCCGCGCTCGGCGACCTGGCGCGGCGGCGCGGGATCACCCGCGAGCAGGCGGTCGCGTTCGGCGACATGCCCAACGACCTGCCGATGATGGCCTGGGCGGGCACCTCGTACGGTGTCGCCAACGCCCACCCGGAGGTGCTGGCCATGGTGGACCACGTCATCGGCAGCAACGACGAGGACGGGGTGGCCACCGTCCTGGAGGGCCTGTTCCCCGAGGGGTGAGCCGCGCGCGGAACGGGCGTTCCCGGGAACGCCTGTTCCTGGAAGGCCTGTTCCTGGAAGGCCTTTTCCCGGAACGGACGCTCCCGGGAAGTGCGCGGCCGAAACGGCGGCTCCGGGCGGGGTGCACTCCCGGAACCGCCGCTTCCCGCCCGCGTCGTCAGGGCGCGCTGGTGTGGGTCAGGGTCTCCCAGCCGATGAAGTGGTCGGCCCCGAACGGGCTGTGCGCGGCCACGTACCGCCCGGTCTGCGGCATCGCCACGCCCTCGCGCAGGTGGTACTCGTTGTACGCGAGCTGGACGGCCGGGCCGAGACCGGTCTTCGGCGAGCCGTCGCAGAGCCAGTTCGGAACTTTCGCGCCGTTCTCGTACGCGGTGTGGAACTCCAGGGCCTTGACCAGCCGTTCGCGCCCCTCGCCCCACAGGTCGAGGCCCTGGAGCCGGGCGGTCTCGGCGGTCTGGGCGGCGGCCTCCAGACCCCAGCCGGTGTGCCCGAAGTCGCGGCAGGTCTCCTGCGACAGCCCGTCCACGAAGGTCGACTGGCCGGACCAGTACTTCACCAGCGCGGTCTTGCCCTCGATCCCGGCTTTGGGCGGCGGCACCGGCAGGGCGCCGTCGGAGGACAGGTAGACGTAGGCGGGCAGGCGCTTGCGCCACATTCCTGCCGCCTGGTCGAACAGGCCGCGGTCGTCGAGGAAGACCGCGATGCCCATCAGGGCGTCGGTCTCGATCAGCTCCCAGTTGCCGTTCTTGCGCGGGCTGCCGGGCGACAGCAGCGGCACGTAGACGGTGCGCAGCATGGTGGCGAAGCGGTCGATCGAGGCGGTCGGCCAGCCCGCTCCGGAGTGGCGGATCAACTCGGCGGCCCGGGACCAGTTGTTGCCCGACCAGCCGGTCTGCAGCGGGGCGTTGCTGTTGGTGTGCTCCTGGATCACGGCCGACCAGGCGTCCATGATCTCGATCGCCTTGTCGGCGTACCGCTGGTCGTGGGTGAGCACCCACTGCAGGGCGTGGGCGTAGGCGGCCATCGCGTCGTTGCGCTCGTCCGAACAGCCGTTGTCGGGGTGGGAGCGGGACCCGCACTCGACGTTCGCGCGCGGCCGGGGCCGCCAGTCCAGCGAGGCGTACGTGCTCGACCGGAGGTCGGCGAAGGCGGACGTCCAGGGTTCGGCCCCGGCCGCCAGCTTGCCCTTGAGGAAGGCGAGTTGCTGGTCGCCGACCAGCACGCCGGGGTGCCGGAAGGCGGCCCGGGCGCCGTGCGCGGCGGGTGCGGCGGCCCCGGCGGGTGCGGAGGTGAGCGGGAGCAGGGCGGCGAGTGCCGCCGCGGCGATCAGTGTCCTGGTGCGGCTACGGCCCATGGGGAGCTGGTCCTCTCGCGGGGGGAGGCGGTCGAGCGCTGATGCCATGTTAGGAAAGTTGCCTAACATGAGAAGTGAACCACCAACCCCCGCGCGCGCCAAGAGGACCGGCTCCGTTCACCGCCGCACCCGTAGGCGTGCGTTCCGCATTTATCGCCTGTTGATCGTCGGGGCGTAACGTCGGACTCATGAACGAGATAACGGCCGAGTGGCCGGGGGCGGCGCCCGAGGGGCGGATGACGGAGCAGGACACCGAGCGGTTCCGGGAGTTGCTGGCGCGCTTGGAGAACTCGCTGGCGGCGGACCGGACGGCGGACCGGGCGAGGCGCCGGGCGGCGGCCGGGTCCGATGCCTGACGGGCCGGAGCGGCGCCCGGTGGTGGTGCTGCCGCTCTGGCGGCGCGGCGAGCCGTACAGGCCGGCGGACCGGCCCGGGGTGCCGCGGGGGCGCTCCGGGCCGGTGGCGGTCGATCAGGTGACGGCGTCGCCGCTGCCGCCTCTGCCGCCGGCGGCGCGGTGGAATCCGGACCGCTGACGGTACGGCACGTCAGCAGCTGCAGTCACAGCAGTCGCAGCCGTCACAACAGCTGCAACCGTCGCAGCCATCGCAACCGTTGCAGCAGTTGCAAGGATCACAGCAGTCGCCGCAGTCGCAGTCGTGCCGCTGGCACCAGCCCTCCCGGCGCTCCCGGCTGAACGGGTCGTTGTGGTCGCAGCAGAGCAACTGGCAGGTGCAGGCCATCAGCGCCCACACCGCGCAGCCGGCCAGCAGGTTGCGCGGTCGCGGCGGCTTGGCGCCGATCGGGGTGAAGCCGGGGCCCTGGGGCACCCACGGCGGGAGCGGGGTCTGGCCGGGATCCTGACCGGGGGTCTGCCCGGGCGGCGCCTGGCGCGGCGGCGCGTCGTGCGGGTGCTCCCCGGCGGCGGCGTGCGGGTGCCCGCCGGTCGTTGCGTGCGCGGATCCGTCGGGGGCGGACCCGTCGGCGACGGGTCCGGCGTTCCGGGTGCGGCAGGCGGCCGCGTGGGCGGCCGGGCCGAAGACCCGCTCGACGGCCCGCTCGGTCTCGTGCGCGAGCAGCAGGTGCACCAGGGCCCGGTCGGTCAGTTCGACCTCGCGCAGCGCGAGCCGGATGCCGTGGACGGCGTCGCGGCACAGGCGTTCGGCCTCGGCGCGGTCGGTGCCGGTGGCGGTCAGCGGGTTCCAGGCGCCGCCGGCGGCGTCGGCGGCCTGGTCCTCGGCGGCGTCGAGGAGGTGGGCGAGCCGGCCGAAGAGCCGGCCGGCCTCGGCGAGCGGGGCGGCGTTGCCGGGGCGCCCGGCGAGGACGGCGGTGTGCGCGAACGCGGCCGAGGTGGCGGTCTCGGTGGGCTCGGTGACCAGCAGGACGGAACCGCCGGGCGGCAGTGACCGCTCCAACTCGCCCTGCCGGGAGGCGGCTTCGAGCAGCACGCCGGTGTCGAAGCCGACCGCCGAGGCGCTGCCGGCACTCTTCCGGTCCCACCGCCGGGTGACCGCGCGGGCCCCGACGGCGACCGGGCGGCGGCCGAACACGCCGTCACGGTCCTCGACGTGGTCGCGGATCTTGACCGAGGCGAGGGCGAGCGAGACGGCGGCGGCGAGCCGGGCGCCCTCGCCCCGGGCGACGGAGGCGGTGCGCATGCCGCGCAGCGGGCAGGGCCCGGCGGTGCGCCGCCAGGAGGCGTCCTCGCGGGCGGCCTGGGCCTCGACCAGGACCGAGATGATCAGGCCGTCGTAGTTGGTGGCGGTGCGGGCGAGTTGGCCGTGGTCGTCGCGCAGCGCGAGGCAGAGCCCGCACAGGTGCGCCAGCCACGATGCCTGAAGCCGTTCGGACAGCCGGTGCTTGCACGGTCTGATGATGCCGAACATGATTCCCCCTCGCCGGTGGGCCGCTGACCAGCCCTGATCCGCCGAACATCATATGATCACCGCCCCTCCCGGGCCGAGGGGTCGGAGGAGCCGAGGAGCCGAAGCCGAGGAGCCGAGGAGCCGAAGCCGAGGAGCCGAGGAGCCGAAGCCGAGGAGCCGAAGCCGAGGAGCCGAGGAGTCGAAGGGGCGGAGGAGCCGGAGGAACGGGAGAGGGCGCGAGGAGCGCAGGGGCGCGCAGTCGAACGCAGCGCGCAGTCCCGGCCGAGTCCACGCCGCCCGCCCTTCCCCACGCCCCGCCCGCAGCGTCCCGCGCCCCTGGGAGTGATCTCATATCCGGGATAGCATCGCGAATATGGGAATCGAGACGGCCGCCGACGAGCGGCTCGCCAACCGGCTCGCCGAATTGAGACTGGAACGGGGCTGGACGCTGGAGGAACTGGCCCGGCTGGCGGACGTCAGCCGCTCCACGCTGTCGCGCGTCGAACGGGCCGAAGTCAGCCCGACCGCCGCGCTGCTCGGGCGGCTCTGCGCCGTCTACGGGCGGACCATGTCCCGGCTGCTCGCCGAGGTCGAGTCGGCGCCGGCCCGGCTGGTGCGGGCCGCGGACCAGCGGATCTGGCGGGACGAGACCACCGGCTTCGTCCGCCGCTCCGTCTCCCCGCCGCACGGCTCGCTGCGCGCCGAGATCGTCGAGGGCCGGCTGCCCGCCGGCGCCGACATCGCCTACGACCGCCCCTGCGTGGCGGACCTGGAACACCACCTGTGGGTGTTCGAGGGGGTGTTGGAGCTCACCGTCGACGGCGAGCGGCACCTGCTCGGCCCCGGCGACTGCCTGCGCTACGTCTCCGGGACCAGCCGCTTCCGCGCCCCCGGCCCGGACGACGCCCGGTACGCCCTGGTGGTGGTGGAACCGTGAGGCGACCGAAGACCCGGATAGCCGCCGCGCCCCGCGAGCGCTTCGACGCCGCCGGGCGCCGCGTCCTGCTGGTCTGCGTCGCCGGCGGCTTCACCACGCTGCTCGACCAGTCCGTCCTCAACACCTCCATCCCGGCCCTGCGCGAGAGCCTGCACGCCCAGCCCGCCCACCTCCAGTGGATCGTCGCCGGCTACTCGCTCGCCTTCGGCCTGGCGCTGATCCCCGGCGGGCGGCTGGGCGACGTCAGGGGCCGCAAGTGGCTCTTCGTCACCGGCCTCGCCCTGTTCACCCTGGTCAGCCTGGTCTCGGCGACCGCCACCGCGCCCGAGGTGCTGATCGCCGCCCGGCTGCTCCAGGGCGTGGGCGCCGGGCTCGTCAACTCGCAGATGATCGGCACCCTCCAGGACGTGTTCGACGGCCAGCTGCGGGCCCGCGCCCTCGGCATGTACGCCGTCACGGGCGGCCTGGCCTTCGCGCTCGGCCCGCCGATCGGCGGCGCGGTCCTGGCGGCGGCCGGCCCCGAGCACGGCTGGCGGCTGACCTTCCTGCTCAACGTGCCGTTCGGACTGGCCACCGTCGCGCTGGCAGTGCGTCACCTGCCCAGGCCGCGCCCGAGTGCCCGGCACGCCGACCTCGACCTGGTCGGCCTGCTGCTGGTCGCCGCGCTCACCCTCGCCCTGATGCTGCCGTTCGTCCAACCGCCCGGCTGGACCGGCTGGTTGGCCTTCGCCGCCGTCGCCGTCCTGCTGCTCGGCGCGCTCGCCTGGTGGCAGCGCCGCTACGCTCGCTCCGGCGGCCACCCGCTGATCCACCCGGCACTCACCCGCTCCGCGCCGTACGCGCTCGGCACCGTGACCGCGATGGCCCAGTTCGGCTCCTCGCTCGCCGCCGGACTGGTGCTCACCATGTTCCTCCAGGACGGCCTCGGGCTCTCCCCGATGGGCGCCGCACTCGTTGCGCTGCCCTCGGCGGTGGCCATGGGCGTCGCCTCCGCGCTGGCCTGGCGGGTGGTGCAGCGCTTCGGGCGGCGCACCGTCACCGCGGGCATGACCGGCTCCGCCCTGGTCATGCTGGCGAGCGGACTGGTCGCGCACTGGGCGCCCGCCGCCGTCCTGCCCTGGCTGCTGGCGCTGCTGCAACTGTTCGGCGGCGCCTCGATCGGCGTGATGGGCGCCACCAACCAGGCGTACGTGCTGCGCCACGCGCCCGCCGAGGCGGCCGGGGTGAGCGGGGCCATCCTGCAGATGGCGCAGCGGATCGCGGCGGCGGTCGCGGTCTCGGCGCTGTCCGGCGTCTACCTGCGGCAGACCGCCGGGGGCGGCGACCACCGCTCCGCCTACCTGGCCACCAGCGTGGTGTGCGCGGCGGTCGCCGCCCTCGCCGTCCTGGCCTCGGTGTTCGCCGGCCGGCGCGCGGCCCGGGAGGCGGCCGGCGAGCCCGTCGCGGTGAGCCGTGGGCGAACAGCGGTCCGCTGAGTTCTGTCCGGCGCAGGCCCGCAGTTACGGTGGCGGTCATGACCGAGAACCGGATCGTGGACCTGCCCGAGGTGGCGCTCGCCTACCGCGAGAGCGGCCCGCCGGACGGCCCGGCGCTGGTGCTGCTGCACGCCCTCGGGGAGCGCGCCACGGACTGGGACGTCGTCCTGCCCGGCCTCGCCCCCGGGCACCGCGTGTACGCGCTCGACCTGCGCGGCCACGGCGACAGCGGCCGCACCGCCCGGTACGGCCTGGAGGAGATGCGCGACGACGTGCTCGCCTTCCTCGACGCGCTCGGCCTGGCGCGGGTCGACCTGGTCGGCCACTCGATGGGCGGCGTGGTCGGCTACCTGGTCGCCCAGGCCCGGCCGGAGCGGATCGGCCGGCTGGTCCTGGAGGACATCCCGGCACCGCACCCGCGCCCGGCCGGCGCGGTGCCGGACGCGCCGGACGAGCCGGTGCACTTCGACTGGGCCGTGGTGAAGGCCGTCAAGACGCAGGTCGACACCCCCGACCCGGCCTGGCTGGCGGGGATGGCCGGGATCACCGCCCGCACCCTGGTGGTCGCGGGCGGGGGGCGGGGCGGCCGCCGGCCCCGAGGCGCCGACGACCCCCACCCCGGCGGGAC
>NZ_JBHWIJ010000267.1:0-12205 GCF_042732255.1 Kitasatospora sp. NPDC059803
CTCGCCGGGGCGCCTAGCCCCCCGCGCCACCCCGGCGCGGTTGGGGCAGTCGCTGCTCGAACCAGACGACCTTGCCGGTGCCCAGCCGGGTGGCGCCCCAGCGGTCCGCGCACCGGGCCACTATCTGCAGGCCGCGACCGCGTTCGTCCTCCGGCCCGGTACGGCGCGGCCGCGGCAGCAGCGGGCTGTCGTCGCCGACCTCGCAGCGCAGCCGGGTGGTGCGCACCAGGCTCAGGGTGACCGGGCGGGTCGCGTGCTGGACGGCGTTGGTCACCAGCTCGCTGATCATCAGCTCGGTCGCCTCGCTGAGCTCGCCGAGCCCCCAGCGGCGCAGTGTGTGGGCGGCCAGCCGGCGGGCCCGGCCGGGCGTCTCGTTGCGCGGCTGGAGGTACCAGTGCGCGACGTCCCCGGCCGGGATGCCGTCGAAGCACGCGCCCAGCAGGGCGATGTCGTCGCCGCGGTCGCCGGGCGGCAGGATCCGCAGCGCCTCCTGGCACAACTGCTCGGGGGACTGCCAGCGGGCGGCGGCGATCCGGGCGCGGAGCACCTCCAGGCCGTCGCTGATCGGGCGGCTGCGGGTCTCCACCAGGCCGTCGGTGAACAGCAGCAGGGCCGAGCCGGGCGGGGCGGGCAGCTCGACCGAGTTGAAGTCCACCCCGCCGACCCCGATCGGGGCCCCGGAGTCCAGTTCCACCAACTCGGCGGTGCCGTCCGGCCGGACCAGGACGGGCGGGACGTGCCCGGCGTTGGCCAGTACCACCCGGTTGGCGATCGGGTCGTACACCGCGTACACGCAGGTCGCCAGGTGCTGTTCGCGGCCGAGCCGTTGGGCCTGCTCGTCCAGGTGGTAGAGCACCTCGTGCGGGGGCAGGTCGAGGGCGGCCAGGGTCTGGGCGCTGGTGCGCAGTTGGCCCATGATGGCGGCCGAGGTGAGCGAGTGGCCCATCACGTCGCCGACGATCAGGGCGACCCGGTTGCCGGGCAGTGGCACGGCGTCGTACCAGTCGCCGCCGACCTGCGCGCCGCGCTCGCCCGGCAGGTAGCGCTGGGCGAGGCGCACGCCGTGCGGCTGCGGCAGGCGCAACGGCAGCATGCTGCGCTGGAGTTCGTTGGCTATCTCCCACTCGCGGGCGTACCGCAGGGCGGTGTCCACCGCCAGCCCCGCCTGGGTGGCGAGGTGCGCGGCGGTCGCGGTGTCGGCGGCGTCGAAGGCGGGCCGGCCGGTGCGTTCAGGAGGGCGGCGGATCAGCACCAGCAGGCCGAGCACGGCCTTGCGGCCGCGCAGCGGCAGGGCCAGCACCGACGTGCCCGCGGCCAGCCGGGCCAGCCCGCGGGTGCCGTACAGCTCGCGCAGCAGTGCCTCGGTGCGTTCGGCGCCGGGCGAGCCGAGCACCGCGGACTCGGCGGGGCGGCGGCTCAGCAGGGCGTGCGCGAGCGCCCCGCCGCGGGTCACCGGGGTGGCGGGGCCGGTGTCGGCGGTGGAGCGGGAGCCGTACCGGGAGCGGTGCCGGTCGTCTGCTCCGCTGGGCCGGCCGCGCCGTCCGATCCGGGTGCCGGTGCTGTGGTGGATCCGCAGCTCGTCCGGGAAGCCGGGCTCGCGCTCGACGTTGGGCAGCGGATCGCGCAGGTGGACCACGGCGGCGTCGGCCAGCGTGGGGACGAGCACCCGGCCGATGTTGCGCAGTGTCGCGGACAGGTCGAGCGCGCTGTTGATCCGCCGGGTGGCCAGGTCGAGGTAGCCGAGCCGGCCCGCCACGTCCTCGCGCTCCGGGCGCGCGGTCGGTTGGTGTGCCGGTGCCGGTGCCGGCACCGGTGCTGAAGCTGGTGCCAGGGGCAGGCCGCGCTGGCCCGGGACGGCAGGCGGCTGTCCGCCCTCGGTCTTGAGCTGGTCGCGCACGGCTGCCTGTCCTGGATTCGGTGTGGTCTCTGTGGTGGTCTGCGGTGTCCTGCTGGCGGGCCCTGCTGCCGTCCGGTGGGTCAGCCGACGCGTCGACAGCACAGGAACAGCTGTTCCTCCGGCGGCAGCGTGGTGCTGGCCGGCGCGTACGGATGCCCCGAGCACTCCTCGACGGTGAAGCCCGCCGTGACGAGAACCCGCTCCAGATCCTCCCTCAGGTACCCACTGATCCGCAGCTCTCTGCCAAGGAACGGAAGCGGAACGTGATCCAGATCCGCCTCGACCATACCGAGCGCCAGCAGTCCGCCCGGCCGGAGGAGTTCGCGCAGCCGTGCGAGCACGGTCGGGATCTCGTCCTGCGGCAGCAGGATCAGCGAGAAGAACGCGGTGACGGCGGCGAACCCGTCCTTGCCCAGCGGTCCCAGTCCGGGGGCGTTCCAGACCTGCCCGGCGCGCTCGGTGGCCAGATCGAACAGGTCGATCCGATGGAACTCCGGCGGGTGTTCGCCCGGGAACCGGGCCTGCCGGGCCAGCGAGAGCATCACGTCAGAGAGGTCTATCCCGGTCACCCGCAGCCCGCCCGCGACCAGCTGCCGGACCGTCGGGTCCCCGGTGCCGCAGCCCACGTCCAGCACCCGCGCGCCGGGTTCGAGCTCGGCCAGCAGCTGCCGTCCGCAGGCCAGCTGCCCGTCCTTGGCCGGGAACGCCTCGCCGTACCCGGCACCGATGGTGTCGAAGGCGACGGCTTGCAGGGCACGCGCCGCCCGGCGCCGCCGCACGTCGGGCCCGTCGTCTCCCGCGTCCTCGTCGACGGGGAACGAGTCGGATATCTGTCCGGTCGTCACGATTGAGAGGCACCCTTCCACCCGTGGCCTCCGGCCGGCTGCACGCGGCCGCACGGGAGCGGGATGCCGTCCGCCCCGGCGCCCGTCCTGCCTCGCCGGCCCACACGTTGCCGGCAGACACTCGTGTGTGTACTGGCATCTGAGAATATGCGTGATCTCTGCGCCATGGGGTCCCTTTCCAGCCAACTCGTCATGCTTGGGCCGGTGTGGACGGGGTTGCGGAAGCACGACGGTGCGGGCGGGGGTGGTGCGCGCGGGCTCCGTGCGCCGCATGGCGCGCCGTGGTGGAACGGCTGACCTGCGGTTTCGCCGGGCCGAGGGCCGGCCGTCGGGCGTTTATCGAACGTCAATCGCCGGAGTGCAGAGTGGAGTCCAGCGCCGGGGAAGCGTTGAGGGCGCTCCCGCAGCCGGGGGGCTGCGGGGGCGCCGACGCGCACAACGGGGGTAGGGGCTCTGCCGGGGGGCGGAGACCTACGGCGCTGGGGAAGATGGGGGAGGCTCGGTGTGCTGTTGGGAAATGAGGTCCGCCACGGGGGAGGCCTCCGGCACACCGAGCCGCGTGAAGATCGCGTGCGCCTCGCGCAGGCAGGCGAGCGCGCGGGCGGGCTGCGCCAGCGCCAGTAGCGCCTCGCCGAGGGTGGCGTTCGCGAGGCCCTGGCAGTAGGCGGCGTCCAGTTCCTGGGCGATCACGAGCGACTCGCCGGCCGCCTCGGCCGCCTCGGCGTGCTGTCCGGCGGCGAGCAGGGCGGAGGCCAGGCGGGCGAGGGTGTAGCCCTCCCAGAGCGGATTCTGCTGGGCCTGGAACAGCTGGTGGGCCTCTCGCAGGTAGCCCACCGCCGCCCTCGGCTCGTCGGTGGAGGCGAGCACCACACCGGTCTGGTACAGGGTGTCGGCGAGGCAGGGGCCGTTGCTCGACGTCCGGGCCGTCGCCACCGCCTCGATGACCGAGCGGACAGCGGTCTCGGTGTCTCCCAGCTTGAGCTGTGCCCGCGCCATGTTGCCGAGCAGCCGGGCTTCGTTGATCGGAACGCGGACCACCCGGCTGATGCCCAGGGCCTGCTCGAAGAGCGGGATGGCCTCGGCGGGGCGGTTCGTCAGGCTGAGGATGATCCCCAGGTCGTTGCTCGCCGCCGACCGCAGGATCGTCATGTCGTCGGAGCGCTGAAGGCTCAGGCTCTTGCGGAGCGACTGTTCGGCGCCCTGGAAGTCATTGGTGATCGACTGCAGCGTGCCGAAGGCGAAGTGCACCCGGGCCAGGGCGGCAGCGTCTCCGTAGGCGGCGGCGTTGCGCTCGGCGGTCACCAGGAACCGGCGCATCCGCGAGCCGTGCGTGGGATCCGTGACCAGGCTGTTCAGGACGATCAGCAGGTCGACGGCCGGGCGCAGCACGAAGTCCGGTCCTCGCACGGCCGCCTCGACGGCGCTGAGCAGGAAGGTGATCTCCGTCCGCAGCCACTGCCGGGCGTCCTGGCTCGTCGGCAGGTCCAGGCCTGACGAGCCCAGGGGGTTGAGCGGTTCCGGGAGCTGGTCGTCGGGCTCGATCACCTGGGCCGCGTTGCGGACGGTCGGGATCAGCAGGTCGAGCAGGCGCAGCACCGCCCGCTCCTGCTCCGTGGTGTCGCCGATCCGCTCGTTCTGCCGCTGGGCGTAGAGCCGGAGCAGGTCGTGGTAGCGGTAGCGGCCGGGGGTGAAGCACTCCAGCATGTTCGCCTCGACCAGCGCTTCGGCGAGGTCCTCGGCGGTGTACTCGTTCGCGCCGAGCAGCGCCGCGGCGGCGGGCAGCGGGATGTCAGGGGAGTCGATCAGGGCGAGCAGCCGAAAGGCGCGGGCCTCGTCCGCCGAGAGCTGGCCGTAGCCGAGTCCGATGGTGGTCTCCACGGCGAGGTTGCCGAGCTGGAGTTCGTCCAGTCGCCGCCGCTGGTCGGCTAACCGTCTGGCCAGGTCGGAGACGCTCCAGCGCGGACGGCTGGCCAGCCGGGCGGCGGCGATGCGGACGGCGAGCGGCAGGAACCCGCAGGCGGTGACCACCTGCATGGCCGCCTCCGGTTCGGCGGCGACCCGCTGCTCGCCGACGATGGCCGAGAACAGCGCCAGCGCTTCGTTCGGGGTCAGCTCCTCGACGTCGAACAACTGCGCACCCGGGATGCCGGCCAGCCGGGAGCGGCTGGTGGCGAGCACGGCGCAGCCGGAGACGCCGGGGATCAGCGGCCGGATCTGCTCGGCGTCGCGCGCGTTGTCGAGCAGGATGAGCATCCGCCGGCTGGCGAGCAGCGACCGGTAGAGGGCGGCGCGCTGTTCGAGGGAGTCGGGGCTGTCGGTGACGCCGAGCGCGTGCAGGAAGTCGCCCAGGACGGCCACCGGGTCGGCCGGCGAGGTGCCGGCGCCGCGCAGGTCGACGTACAGCTGCCCGTCCGGGAACTCGCCGCGGACGCGGTGGGCGACGTGGACGGCGAGGGTGGTCTTCCCGACCCCGCCGATGCCGGCCAGTGAAGTCACCACCACGGCCTGGCCGGTGGCGTTCATCAGGACCGTCGAGAGGTCGCTCACCAGGTCGGTGCGGCCACTGAAGTCCGATACGTCGGCCGGGAGTTGGGCGGGCGCCGGGGGAGCGGCCGGACCGTCCTCGCGGCTCACCGGGGCCGGTACGGCCGGGAGGGCGAGCGTCGGGTCCGCCGCCAGGATGCGGGCGTGCATCGCGGACAGGCCGGCACCGGGTTCGACCCCGAGCTCCTCGATCAGCAGCTTGCGGGTGTCGGTGTAGACGCCGAGCGCCTCGGCCTGGCGCCCGCAGCGGTACAGCGCCAGCATCAGCAGCTCGCTCAGGCGCTCGCGCAGCGGGTGTTCGGCCGTCAGGCTGTTCAGCTCGCCGACGATCTCGGCGTGCAGGCCGATGTCGAGGGCGACGGCGCACAGCTCCTCGGCGGCGGCCACCTGTCGTTCGGCGAGCCGCAGCCGCTGGGTGTCGGCGTAGGGGCCGGGGATGCCGGTGAGCGGTCGGCCGCTGAACAGGTCCAGCGCCCGTGCCAGCAGCCGGTGCGCCTCGTGCTTGTCGCCCGCGGCCCGGGCGGCCGTGGCCTCGGCGGAGAGCCGCTCGAAGACCGTCAGGTCGAGGGCCTCGCCCGGGATGCGCAGCGCGTAGCCGTCGGCGACCGAGATCAGCAGCTCGGAGGGCCGGCGCACCTCCCGCCGGGGCTCGATGACGGAGCGCAGGCGGGAGACGTAGGTGCGCAGCGCCGCCACCGCCTGGGCCGGGTGTCGCTCGCCCCAGAGCGCGTCGACCAGGTCCTGTGTGGTGACCGGGCGTCCGGAATGCAGCAGAAGGGTGGTCAGAACTGCCTGTTGCTGGGGGGATCCGAGGGAAAGGGGCTTGCCGTCGAGCCAGGCCTGGACCGGACCGAGGACTTGGAAGCGCAGCGCAGAGGTCTGCGGCGTCTCCCGAAACTCCATGAAAGTCCCCCGATGGCCTGTGGTGTCGATTCCGTGAAAGGGCGCTCGGCGGTCCGCCGTGGTGCTTCAGCTTAGGCGGACGCCCGACTCTGCCGGACGGCAGCGCAAGCCGCACGGTGTTTATCGGACATTTAATCAACCCTACGATACTGTCCGCACGCCCGTGCCACGGAGGTCGGGCGAGACACATTTGATGACCGAAAGGCGGCCGCCCAATGGCCAACGACCAGAGCGAGACCCCGGTGGCGTCGGCGCCCGAGAACGCGGCGACGACGGATGCCCCGGCCGTCGCTGTGGAGGTGGGCAAGGCTGTCGAGGGCGCGGTGGCCGCGTCCTCGAACACGACCGAGTACACCGCGCCGTCCGACGCGCAGAAGGCGGCGATCGAGAACGACCTGTTCGGGGACGAGGCCGCGCACGTGGTGGAGCCCGTCGCGCCGGCCACGGGCGGGCCGGGCAAGCGGTACGAGCCGGAAGGCATGATCTCCGGCCACCCGTAAGCCGGTCCGGCCGTAGGCCCCGTGCCCCTCGTGTCCCGGTCCGGGCACGGGGGCGCTGTGGGTTTTGGGCGTGCCCCATTCGGCACCGGTGCCCGCCCGGTGGCCGAATCCAGCCCGTGGTGCACTCATGGTGACCGGCGATATCCGTAACGTGCCCGACGGTGGGTGCGGGGCGTTCCGGAATTCCGGATTCACTCGGGGGGATTGCGGGTGGGAATGCTGCTGTTTGCGTGCTTTTTGCCGCAATTAGCGCGGAAGATCGTATTCGGCTGAATCGCGGGGCCCGGGAACGGGCGAGACCCGTCCGGGTTCGGCGGTCCATTCGAGGCCGCCGCCCTCGGGGCGCAGGTAGTGCTCCCCGCCGATGGTGTCCATGTAGATGCCGGTGCGTCCGGTCCTCCGGTCGAGGACGAGTTCACCCACGTGCGGCCGGTAGGCCGCGGAGTCGCGCTGACGGGTGCTCACCGCACTGCTCCTCGCTGTTCTGGTGCGGGTGCGGCGCCGGGTGGGGGCCGCGCCCTGGTCGCTGTCCGTGTGTGTGGTGCTCGGCGACTACCCAGCATCTCTAGAGAAGCTAATATCTCTAGAGATGTCAACAGTCGTAGCCGCTTACCGTCCGCCGCGGTCGCGCCTACGATTTGTCCGAGGGAGAGGGAGCGGCGATGACCGGCAGCAGTGGCGACAAACAGCCCAAGTACCAACGGATCGCCGACACGCTGAAGGCGGCCATCGACGACGGCCGGTACCGCGCGGGTGACCGGCTGCCGGGCGAGAACGACCTCATGGACGAGTACGGCGTGGCCCGGATGACCGCCCGCCAGGCGCTCGGCGTGCTGCAGAGCGAGGGCATCGCCGAGGCGCGCCGGGGAGCCGGGGTCTTCGTCCGGGACTTCCGGCCGCTGCGCCGGCGCGGGATCCAGCGGCTGGCGCAGGGGCAGTGGGGCTCGGGCCGGTCGATATGGTCGGCGGACATCGACAACCGCCTGCTGGTGGTCGACCAGGTGTCCGTCACCGAACGGGGCGCGCCGGAGCACGTCGCCCGGGTGCTGGGAGTGGATCCGGGCGCGTCGATGTGCGTACGGCACCGCCGCTTCGTGCTGGACGGCAAGCCGGTGCTGCTGTCGACCTCCTATCTGCCGGCCGGCCTGGTCGCCGGCACGGCCATCACCCGCGAGGACACCGGCCCGGGCGGCACCTACGCCCGGCTGGCCGAGATCGGCGCGAAGCCCGTCCACTTCCGCGAGGAGGTCCGCTCCCGGATGCCCGGCGCGGAGGAGGCGGCCCGCCTGGAGCTGTCGGCGGGCACCCCGGTCATCCTGATCTGCCGCACCGCCTTCGCCGACGAGGGCCAGGTCGTCGAGCTCAACGAGATGATCCTCGACGCCGCCTCCTACGTCCTGGAGTACGACTTCGACGCGTGAGCACGCGCAACGCGGCCGCCCCGGTCGCGACGAACGCGGCCGGGGCGGGGTGCGTCGCTACTGGTAGTGGTAGCGGGCCTTGAGGATCATCACTTCCTTCTCGTCGGCCCGGTACACCAGGCGGTGCTCGTCGTCCATCCGGCGTGACCAGTAGCCGGCCAGGTCGCCCTTCAGCGGCTCGGGCTTGCCGATCCCGCTGAAGGGGTCGCGCTGGATCTCGCCGACCAGGCGGGTGATCCGCTGGGCCATCTTCCGGTTCGATCCGAGCCAGAACAGGAAGTCCTCCCAGGCGTCCGGGTCGAAGTGGACACTCCTCACACCTCACCCGCCAGGGCTTCCAACTCCTCCAGGGTCCTGGTGACGCCGGGGTGGCCGGCCTTGTCGCGGGCGACGGCCGCCATGAGCCGCTGGGCGTTGGCGGGAGAGCGCAGGAGATAGATCGTCTCCTGCCACGCGTCGTAGTCCTCGGCCGACATGAGGACCGCGTCCCCGCTTCTGGAGGTGATCCTTATCGGGGCGTGGTCGTCATTGACCTTCTTGATCAACGGGAAGAGCTGGGTGCGTGCCTCGCTCGCACTGATCGCCATCGCCATGCCCTCCATGTTCGTACCGGTTCTCGGTACCGCCATGGTACGAGTTCTGAGTACCACCTGCCAGTGTATTGCGTCCATGCAGAACCGCCCCGGTCGCGACGAACGCGGCCGGGGCGGTTGAGGAGGCGGGGGCGGCTGGGGAGGCCGGGGCGGTTACTCCTTGGAGCGGACCCGGAGGCTGGTGATCAGCGGGCCCTCGGTGGTCTCGCGGAAGAAGTCGTTGCCCTTGTCGTCGACCACGATGAAGGCGGGGAAGTCCTCGACCTCGATGCGCCAGACGGCCTCCATGCCGAGCTCGGCGTACTCCAGGACCTCGACCTTCTTGATGCAGTCCTGGGCGAGGCGGGCGGCCGGGCCGCCGATGGAGCCGAGGTAGAAGCCGCCGTGGGCGGCGCAGGCGTCGGTGACCTGCTTGCTGCGGTTGCCCTTGGCGAGCATGACCATGGAGCCGCCGGCGGCCTGGAACTGGTCGACGTAGGAGTCCATCCGGCCGGCGGTGGTGGGGCCGAAGGAGCCGGAGGCGTAGCCCTCGGGGGTCTTGGCCGGGCCGGCGTAGTAGACGGGGTGGTCCTGGAGGTACTTGGGCATGCCCTCGCCGGCGTCCAGGCGCTCCTTGATCTTGGCGTGGGCGATGTCGCGGGCGACGACCAGGGTGCCGGTGAGCGAGAGCCGGGTCTTGACCGGGTACTTGGACAGCTCGGCGCGGATCGCGGACATCGGCTGGTCGAGGTCGACGCGCACGACGTCGTCGTCCAGGTGCTCGTCGGTGGTGTCCGGCAGGTACTTGGCCGGGTCGGTCTCCAGCTGCTCCAGGAAGACGCCCTCGGCGGTGATCTTGCCGAGCGCCTGGCGGTCGGCGGAGCAGGAGACGGCCATGGCGACCGGCAGCGAGGCGCCGTGGCGCGGCAGGCGGACGACCCGCACGTCGTGGCAGAAGTACTTGCCGCCGAACTGCGCGCCGATGCCGATCTTCTGGGTCAGCTCGGTGACCTTCGCCTCCAGCTCCAGGTCGCGGAAGCCGTGGCCGGTCTTGGCGTCGCCGGAGGTCGGCAGGTTGTCCAGGTAGTGCGCGGAGGCGTACTTGGCGGTCTTGAGCGCGAACTCGGCGCTGGTGCCGCCGATCACGATCGCCAGGTGGTACGGCGGGCAGGCGGCGGTGCCGAGGGAGCGGATCTTCTGCTCCAGGAACGAGAGCATGCTCGCCTCGTTCAGGATGGCCTTGGTCTCCTGGTACAGGTACGACTTGTTGGCGGAGCCGCCGCCCTTGGCCATGAAGAGGAACTTGTACGCGCCGCCGTCGGTGGCGTACAGCTCGATCTGGGCCGGCAGGTTGTTGCCGGTGTTCTTCTCGTCCCACATGGTCACCGGGGCCATCTGGGAGTAGCGCAGGTTGAGCTTGGTGTACGCGTCGAAGACGCCGCGCGCGATGGCCGACTCGTCGCCGCCCTCGGTGAGCACGTTCTGGCCGCGCTTGCCCATGACGATGGCGGTGCCGGTGTCCTGGCACATCGGCAGGATGCCGCCGGCCGAGATGTTGACGTTCTTCAGCAGGTCGAGCGCGACGAAGCGGTCGTTCGGGCTGGCCTCCGGGTCGTCCAGGATGCGGCGCAGCTGGGCGAGGTGGGCGGGGCGCAGGTAGTGCGAGATGTCGTGCATCGCCTCGGCGGTGAGCAGCCGCAGCGCCTCGGGCTCGACCTGGAGGAAGGTGCGACCGCCGGCCTCGAAGGTGGAGACACCCTCGGAGGTCAGCTTGCGGTACGGGGTCGGGTCAGCGCCCAGGGGGAGCAGGTCGCTGTACTCGAAGTCTGGCGTGGGAGCCATGGGGGCGGTCCTTAGGTTTCCAGTGGTCCGGCTGCGTCGGCGAAGCACCCTCAAGGGTAGGACCCGGCTCCGCGTCGCACGCGGACAGGGCAGCCTGCGTGACCGGGCTCACTCGGGCGCACGTGCGAGCGACTAGTCTTGGGCCGTGGACAACTCGCCGTCGCAGGACGATCCGGGGCAGCCGTCCGTGCCGGCGCCCGTACCGATGACCAAGCCCGAGACCCGGCCCGAGCCGCAGCCGCAACTCAGGCCGCTGCCGGAGCAGAAGACCCAGCCGTCGCACGCCCCGGTGGCACAGGCGGAGATGCGGGTGTCGGACGCCGACCGCGAGCGGATCGCGGAACTGCTGCGGGACGCCTACGCCGAGGGCCGGCTGGACGCGGACGAGCACGCGGACCGGATCGGGGCCGCGTACGCCGCCAAGACCTTCGGCGACCTGGTGCCGCTGACCAGGGACCTGCCGGGCCACCGGCCGCTGTCGTTCGAGAAGCCGCCGCTGGAGGCCCCGGCGCCGCGTGCGGTGACGCCGGCGCTGCCGCCCGCGCGCCAGGAGTCGCCGTCGATGGTGGCGATCTTCGGCGGCTCGTCCCGCAAGGGCCGCTGGCGGGTGGGGTCGCACCTGAAGGCGTTCGCGGCGTTCGGCGGGGTGGAGATCGACCTGACCGACGCCGTGTTCGAGTCGCCCGAGGTGGAGATCGAGGTGACGGCGCTGTTCGGCGGCGTCGAGATCCGGGTGCCGGAGAACGTGAGCCTGCACGGCGGCGGCGTCGGCATCTTCGGCGGATTCGACGTCAAGGAGCAGACGGCGGCGGACCCGTACGCGCCGGTGGTCCGGGTCAAGGGCGTCGCGGTGTTCGGCGGTTGCGAGGCCAAGCCGCGCCGGGGCAAGAAGCTCAAGGAGTGGGTGCGCAAGCAACTCGGCACCGAGTAGCCGGGGTTAGCGGGTCGAACGCCTGGCCGGGGATCAACTCCCGGCCGGGCGTTCTGCGTTGTCTCCGGTGCGCTCCGTAGTCGATTGCGTGCAGTGTGCATGAATCGCGGGCGGGCGGGGTAGTTCCTTCCGCACATCGCTTCTTGTACGGCTGCGCACCGGAGGCGGCCCAGCGGCCGACTCGGGGTTGGACAGCGGGGGCTCGCAGCCGGGCAGGGGAGCGAGCTTCCCCGTGTCCGAGAGTCTCGTCAGGAGTACGGCCGTGCTGCATCCGATCGAGTCCCGCACCACCTCGCCCGTCGCCGCCGCGCAGTTGCTGGAGCGCAGTCCGCAGCCGCACCCCCCGGGCGGCCAGGGCTCCCGGACCGTCGCCCAGGGCGCGTCCTCGGGCGAGGACAGTCCCTGGCACACCGGCGCGGCCTGCCGGCGGGACGAGGTGGGGCTGTTCTTCGCGCCCTCGAAGGAGCCGACGGCGGCCCGGTTGTCGCGCGAGGAGCAGGCGAAGCAGGTGTGCGCCCGGTGTCCGGTGCTGCTGGAGTGCCGCGAGCACGCGCTGGCGCAGCCGGAGCCGTACGGGGTCTGGGGCGGGCTGACGGCCGCCGAGCGGCGGGTGGTGCTGGCCCGGCGCCGCCGCCGGGAGTCGGAGCTGCGCGAGGCGACCAGGGTGGTCGCGGGGCAGCGGCGGATAGCGGGCTGACGGGGCTCCGGGTGTGCCCCGGGCCGGACGCGCCGCGGCCTCGGCGGAGGGGG
>NZ_JBHWIJ010000268.1:0-12202 GCF_042732255.1 Kitasatospora sp. NPDC059803
TCACCCCCTCCCCCCCCCCCCCACCCCCCCCGGTGTTGGGCCCCCCCCCCCCCTTCTTCGTACCGGGCGCCCGAGCGGCGCCCACCGGCGCGCGGTTTCACGGTGCGACTACCGGCTCCGCCAGTATATTGGCCCGGAGCCAACGAACGTTCGGAGCAGACACGATGGCACCTCGCGGGGATTCGGTCAATGAGGAGATGCGGCAACGCTCCCGTCGGCGCATCATGCGAGCCACCGTCGAACTGGTCGACCGGCACGGATACGCGGGCACCACGCTGACCGACATCGCCGAGCGGGCCGGGCTCGCGCGCGGCCTGCTCTCGTACTACTTCGACGGGAAACGGCTGCTGATGCAGTCCGCAACGCACCGGATGATGCACCAGTCGCTCTCCGGCGCGCTCGCCGAGCTGACCCCGGACGCCACACCGGCGGCCCGGCTGGCCCGCGCGATCGACGCGGTCCTCACCCTCGCCCTGGAGCATCCGCGGGTGATGCGCTCGCACCTCGCGCTGATCCTGGACCCGGACTCCGGCGCCTTCGTCCAGGACCCGGAGCAGCAGCAGCTCGGCGCCATCCTCCAGGGCCTGCTGCTCGACTGGGGCGCACCGGACCCGGCCGCCGAGCACGCGGTGCTGCGCAGCGCGCTGATGGGCGGCTGCATCGGGGTGCTGCTGCCGGGCGCCGAACTCCCGCTGGCGCTGATCCGGGCCGACCTGTTCCGCCGCTACGACCTGCCCTGGGAGTTGGGCACCCCGCCGCAGGCACTGCCGCCGGAACGCGAACGGCCGCCGGCCCGCGGCTGACGGCGGGTGGATGGCGGCTCGGTGCCCGGGCGACCGATCGCGGGCCGCCGGACCCGTACGCTCTGCTGAGAGCTCCCCTCAGCACTCCTCTCAGTGCTCCTCTCAGCGCTCCTTGAGGATCGAGGCCAGCAGGTCCACGGTCCGCTCGGGCGTGAGGCTGTCCACGCAGAGCCGCTCCATGACCTGGATGTACGCGTCGACGTCGTCCCGCTTGTCGAGGTACAGCGCGCTGGTGAGCTGCTCCAGGTAGACGACGTCCGCGAGGTCCTGTTCAGGGAAGCGCAGGATCGTGAACGCCCCGGACTCCCCCGCGTGCGCGCCGAATCGGAACGGCATCACCTGGATCACGACGTTGGCCTGCTCGGCGACGTCGATCAGGTACTGCACCTGGCCGCGCATCACCTTGGGCCCGCCGACGGGGCGGCGCAGCGCGGCCTCGTCGATCACGGCCCACAGCCGCGGGCTGGCGCCCTCGGTCAGCAGCTTCTGGCGACGCAGGCGAAGGCTGACCCGCCGTTCGATCTCCTCCTCGCTGACGACCGGCCGACTCTGTCCGAAAACCGCCCGTGCGTACTCCTCGGACTGCAGCAGTCCGGGGATGAACTGCACCTCGTAGGTGCGGATCAGCTGGGCGGCCTCCTCCAGGCCGACGTAGGTCTGGAACCAGCCCGGCAGCACGTCGTTGAAGCTGTGCCACCAGCCGGACTTGTTGGCCTCGCGGACCAGCCCGAGCAGTGCCTCCCGCTCCAGGCCGTCGTCCACGCCGTAGAGGCTGAGCAGGTCGGCGACGTCGCGTTCCTTGAAGCTGACGCGGCCGAGTTCCATGCGGCTGATCTTGGACTCGGAGGCCCTGATCGCGTAGCCGGCGTCCTCGCGCGTGATGCCGCGCGTCTCACGCAGGCGACGCAGCTGAGACCCGAGGAGGATCCGGCGGACCATCGAGCCGCCGCCCGGCTGAACTGTGGTCATGCGGTCGAAACCTCCACCTAGGGCAAACAGCGCACAGTCTGCCATCAGTTGAGCGCTCACGGTGCCGATACTGACGGATGTTCCTATCAGTTCCACACTCCACACACCAGGATGCACGTGCATCCGGCGCTTGCATATGCCAATAGTGCGACTGCACGTGAATCGACTCTTGCATCTGCAGTGAGCGCACACCACCATGGTGCACGTGCACCTGCACATCCCTGGCAATCCCGCGGGCTCCGCGTCGACCCCACGCGCGACTCCGTGCACCGACCCGGCAGCGTTCCCCCGCGCCACCGGGGGATCGTGTGCGCGCGCGCTGGTCGAGGGGGCGGCCGAGCGGCCGAGCGAGTCGGAGGTGACCGGCATGACCCCGGCGGGTCCAGCCGTGTCCGCCCCCTTATGGGAGGAGCTCTTCATGAGCACCGGTACGGCTTTGGCGGTTGACCCCCATGTGGTCACCTGTACGCTCGCTCCTCGCTTCGAAGCCGTCAGAACCGCGCGCGACTTCGCCAGAACCTCTCTTCAGCGCTGGGGCCTGATGGAGCTGTTCGACGACGTCGCGCTGGTGGCCTCGGAGCTGGTGACCAACGCACTGCGGCATGCGATCGGCGCACGACCCGACCCTGCGGGTGGCGCCCAGGGCGAGTACGACTTTCCCATACAGCCGACCCCCGAGGGCCGGCTGCCGATCCGAATAAGCCTGGTCCACCGCTCTCCCCAGGTGGTCTGCGCGGTGAGCGACCCGAGCTGCATCGGCCCGGTCGCCCGGGAGGCGGACTTCGTCGCCGAGTCCGGCCGCGGACTGCACCTGGTGGAGTCCTTCAGCCGCTCCTGGGGTTGGCACCCGCTGGGCAGCGGCAAGGTGGTCTGGGCCCTGTTCGAGGCGGAGCCGGCCACCGGTTCCGAACTCGGTGGACGGCACCGGCGCTCGGCCTAGCGCCAGGCGGCGCGCGGCCGGCCGAGGGAGGCCCCGGGAGGACCGCACCCCGGGCTCCGCGGGGCGGCTCGACGGGCCTGGCGCAGGTGCGCCACGGGCTCCGGCTCAGTCCTCAGGACGATTCCCACGACGATTGCCGGGTCGGCCCCCCGGACGAGCCGGCCGGACTGACGGCCGGGCACCCCGGCGGCCCGCCCCCCGTCCACGTCCGGGCCCCCAACCGTGCGCGGGACCACCCGCCGCGCCTGCGCGCGGTCGGCCGCGAGAGCGCCCGTCGGGAGAACGCCCGTCGCGTGGCCCCGGACCGGCCCCGGACAAGACAAAGGCCGTCGCGGTGTCAGCACCCACGACGGCCCCCCGATGGCAGGACGGCGGCCGGTCAGACCGCCAGGTGGTCGAACTCCCCGTCCTTGGCCCCCAGCAGCAGGGCGGCGATCTCGGCCCGGGTGTAGATGAGCGCCGGCCCTTCCGGGAAGCGCGAGTTGCGCATCGCCACATCGCCCCCCGGCAGGGCCGCGAACTCGACGCAGTTCCCCTGGGAGTTGCTGTGCAGGCTCTTCTGCCAGAGAACCCCCTTGAGGTCGGCGGCCGCCATCCCGTTGTAGGTGTCGTACGAGCCGTGCGTGTCCTGCGAGTCGTGCATAGAAATCTCCCGAAGAGCTCCGGAGTGGTCGTCCAGCGCGGCGCTCCCGGCACCCGCCGAACGAACGGACCGGCCCCGTACCGGCCCGGCACAACGCCTCACTTGACGCGATGATAGCTGCTGTGCACGTGCATCAGCACGGGACATTGCAGGTGCACGAGGCCTTTCACCGGCAGTTCCGAACTCTTCACGGGCCCTTCTCCTGACGGTACGTAAACGGACATAGCCGAGTGAATCGCCAGATTCTCGATAACCGGCCGTGAGCGGTTCCCCGCTGAATGTTGATCTTCAGACGCCCGGAGTCGCGCTGCCGTGACGCTCCGTCAGGCGACCTCCCGGCTGTGAGACATCTCACGCGCCACACAGGCAACTCGACGCCCCGTCGGACACGTCAGGGCTACGAGCGGTGATCGCTCGAAGGCTGGGTGAGATATGTCCGGATTGCGGGTAAACCGCCCGGACGGACACCGCGGGAACGCGGCACACCCGCCATGACCACGTGAAACTCGAACGGCAGCCGAATGCAGGCCTGACGGGCCGATGTCCTACGATCTCCGGCATGAGCACCGCAGCCATCCCGGGCGCGCCACTGCCCGTCCGCACTCCAGGCTCCCGTGCGCGGGGGCGCCACCGCCGCCCCGAGCGCCCCGAGATCCCGGCCGGCTCCCCGGCCCTGGTGCTCGCCGTGCCCGCGACCGCCGGGCCCGAGTCCCGCTCGGTCGTCGAGGAGCTGCTGTCGATCGTCCGCAGCGAGCAGAGCGGCATCCAGACCGCCGTCGGCTACCTCCCGGGCGAAGCCGCCCAGGGGGTCGACAGTGACGACCGCACCGTCGCCGAACTGCTGGCCATGGCCGCCGAGGCGGGCCTGCCCGCGCCGGTCCTGGTGCCGCTGGTACCCGGCCCGCACGGATTCCTGACCGAACTTCACGCCCTCGCCGCGGAGTACGGAGCCCCCGTCACCGACGTGCTCGGCCCGCACCCGCTGCTCGCCGAGGCCGTGCACGTGCGCCTGTCCGAGGCCGGCCTGGCACGCGCCGACCGGGCCCGGCTGTTCGCCATCGCGACCGCCGCGGACGGCGTCGTGCTGACCACCGTCGGCGGCGAGGAGGCCGCTGCCGCGGCCGGCATCACCGGTGTCCTGCTGGCGGCACGACTGGCCGTCCCGGTCGTGCCCGCCGCGCTCGACGTGCCGGGCTCGGTCGCCGCGGCCGTCAACCACCTCAAGGAGACCGGCTCCCAGCGCCCGGCGCTGGCCCCGCTGGTGATCGGGCCGGAGGCCGACTCCGAACTGCTCGCCACGGCCGCCGAGGAGACCGGCTGCCCGTCCGCGGCGCCGCTGGGCGCCTACCCGACGGTCGGCCAGCTGATCGCCGCCACCTACCTGGCCGCGCTGCCGGCACCCTCCCCCGAGGCCCTGGCGCAGGCCGAGGCCGAGGCGGCGGAGACCGCCGAGGGCGCGCACGCCGACCACTCCGGCCGGGGCGGTCACGCCGCCCACGCCGCTCGCACCGCCACCGAGGAGTCGGCCGGCCAGTAGCGGTCACCGCACGCGTGAAGGGCCCGGAACGTAGCCGTTCCGGGCCCTTCCTGCTTGTCCCGTAAGGGAGTTAAAGGGCGAATAGGTGCGATGTCCGTTCTATCCGCATTTGTTCGCCGTCGCTCGATCCATCCTCCGACGGCCACAGTGTGGACGCACCTCCTTCTCGGCGGGCGGCCCCCGGGGGACCCGACCCGCCGTCACCCGCCTCCTGAAGCACAGACAGTTGTGCACGCCCTTCGCGGCATTGCCGGAAATCGGCCATTTTCGATCATGGCGAGCGAGGGGAACGACCGTTCTCGCCAAACCGTGATGCGCGTCACAGGTGTTTGCAGTTTGAACTTAAGTCTGCTTAACGTGCTCCCCGTTCGTGGCCACACGAACCCAGTTCATCCGCGACGCCGAGTCCTGCCGTCGGATGTCCTGGCAGCGCGAAAACGCACCACGGCAGGAGCGGGGGACCCACAGGCAAGTCGCCCCGGACCGTTCCCCGGAACGATCCAGGGCTAGGGGTGAAGCCGCGCCCACAGCGCGGCCGGGCAACTCCAGCCCGAATCCGACAGCTCACCTCGCAGGCGTGGGAGAGGACTGCGTCTTCATGCTGCCCACCAACGGCACCCGTCTGTCCAGTCGTACCCGACGCGTGATCGCCGCCATCGGCGTCGCGGGCGTCGGCCTCACCATCCCCTGCCTCACCTCCGGCACCGCCTCCGCCGCCTCCGTCGCCACCTGGGACAAGGTCGCCCAGTGCGAGAGCACCGGCAACTGGAGCATCAACACCGGCAACGGCTTCTACGGCGGCCTGCAGTTCACCTCCAGCACCTGGGCCGCCTTCGGCGGCACCGCGTACGCCCCCCAGGCCAACCAGGCCACCAAGGACCAGCAGATCGCCGTCGCCGAGAAGGTCCTCGCCTCGCAGGGCCCCGGCGCCTGGCCGGTGTGCTCGGTCCAGGCCGGCCTGACCAAGGGCGGCGCCGCGGCTGCCGTCGACACCTCGGCCGGCTCGACCACCGGCTCGGCTGCCAGCTCGACCGCCACCAAGCCCGCCGCGAAGCCGGCCACCCCGGCCGCCAAGCCCGCGCAGAGCCAGGCCCCGGCCACCCCGGCCGCGAAGCCCGCCAAGCCGGCCGCACCGGCCCAGGACCAGGCACAGGCCCCCGCCGACTCCGCCAACGGCACCTCGGCGCAGAAGGGCCAGAACCAGGCCCAGAACAGCGCCCAGCCCCAGGGCGACGACTACACCGTCGCCTCCGGCGACTGGCTGTCCTCGATCGCCGACAAGCACAACCTCCAGGGCGGCTGGCAGCGGCTGTACGAGCTCAACCGCGGCACCCTGACCGAGGGTCCGGACACCATCTACCCGGGCCAGCGCCTCTCGTTCAAGGACGGCGGCCAGGCCCAGCAGTCGGCTCAGACCGACCAGTCCGGCTCGGACTTCACCTGGTTCGACCGCTCGCAGAAGTCCGGCCAGACCTCCAACGGCGCCGCCGTGAACGCCAAGCCGACCGCCCAGCCGCAGGCCCCGGCCCCGACCTCGACCCCGGCCGCCAAGCCGGCTTCCAAGCCGGCCGCCCAGGCGCAGACCCCCGCTCAGGCCCCGGCCGCCACCGGCAGCATGGCCGCCGCGGTCTCCTTCGCCCAGTCGAAGGTCGGCCAGGCGTACGTCTACGGCGGTACCGGCAACGGCGGTTGGGACTGCTCCGGCCTGACCCAGGCCGCGCTGCGCGCCGCGGGTGTCTCCGTCCCGCGCGTCGCCGCCGACCAGGCCGCCGCCAGCACCCGCGTCTCGCTGGACAGCCTGCAGGCGGGCGACCTGCTGTTCTGGTCCAACAACGGCCAGAACTCCGGCGTCTACCACGTCGCGATCTACATCGGCGGCGGCCAGTACGTCGAGGCCGCCAACCCGAGCTCGGGCGTGCGCCTGCAGACCGTCGCCAACTGGGCGCCGGACTTCGCCGGCCGGGTCTGAGCACGACCCGCGGGTGACAGCTGACAACTGACGGCTGACAGATAACAGATTTCAGATAACAGATTTCATCATCTGTTATCTGTCAGCCGCCGCCCGCCCCGGCGGTCGCCCGGCGCCGTAGGAAGGCCGCCGGCAGGCCGCCGGGCAGGACCGCCCGGGGCCATGGTCAAAGCCCGCCCCCAGCGGGCATGCTGCTGCTCCGGCACCCGAGGAGGAGTCACCATGGCCCAGGTCACCGTCACACTCGACGCCAACCTCGCGATCGACGCGATGATGCTCTCCGGCACCAAGAACCCGCAGGACGCCGTCGAACTCGTCCTGCGCGACTACCTGGCCCGCGGCCGCCGCACCGAGACCCGCACCGGCGACGCCACCGACGGCCAACGGCTCACCGAGAGCCGCCCCACGGACCACGAGGGCTGACCCGGCACCCGGGCGGCACGCAACGGGCCCCGGAGAGCAACAGCTCTCCGGGGCCCGTCCGTTGACCGTCCTCAGCGCGCGCAGGCCCCCGTGGAGCCACGCATGACCAGCTCCGGCTGGAACATGAACTCCCCGCGCTGGACCGCGTTCCCGCCGACCTCCTCCAGCAGCGCGTCCACCGCCGCGGTCGCCATCGCCTCGACCGGCTGGCGGATCGTGGTCAGCGGCGGCTCGGTGAAGGCGATCAGCGGCGAGTCGTCGAAGCCGACCACCGAGACGTCGTGCGGCACCGACAGTCCACGCTGCCGCACCGCCCGGATCGCCCCGAGCGCCATCATGTCGCTGCCGCAGACGATCGCCGTGCAGCCCTTGTCCAGCAGTGCGCCGGCCGCCGCGTGCCCGCCCTCCACGCTGAACAGCGTGTGGTGGACGAGTTCCTCGGCCTCCTCCTGGCTCCGTCCCAGCACCTCGCGCATCGCCGCCGTGAAGCCCTCGATCTTGCGCAGCACCGGCACGTACCGCCGCTGCCCGACGGCCAGCCCGATCCGCTCGTGCCCGAGTTCGGCCAGGTGCTGGACGGCCATCCACATCGCGGCCCGGTCGTCCGGCGAGATGAACGGCGCGTCGATCCGCTCGCTGTAGCCGTTGATCAGCACGAACGGCACCCCGCGCCCGGTCAGCCGGGCGTAGCGGTCGTGGTCGGCGGTGGAGTCGGCGTGCAGCCCGGAGACGAAGACGATGCCCGCCACACCCCGGTCGACCAGCATCTCGACCAGTTCGTCCTCGGTGGACCCGCCCGGCGTCTGGGTGCACAGCACCGGGGTGTACCCGTGCCGGCTGAGCACCTGCTCGATCACCTGGGCCAGTGCGGGGAAGATCGGGTTGCTCAGCTCCGGCGTGATCAGCCCGATCAGGCCGGCGCTGCGCTGGCGCAGTCGGGTCGGCCGCTCGTAGCCGAGCACGTCGAGCGCCGCCAGCACGGTCTGCCGGGTGGCGGCGGAGACGTTCGCCTTGCCGTTGAGTACGCGGGAGACGGTGGCTTCGCTGACCCCCGCCTGCGCCGCGATGTCTGAGAGTCGCGCCGTAGTCACGGTCCCAGAGCCTATTGCAACCACGTCAGACCGCCCACCAGCCGGTGCTGTCCGGCGCGAGCACCGTCTCGCCGCCGTCGACCGCCAGCTCCACCGAGGAGAGCAGCAGCTTTCCGGGCGCCGCTATCCGGACCGGCTCGTCCGTGGCGTTGACGGTGCAGACGAAGGAGCCGCGGCGGAACGTCAGGGTCCCCTCGGGGCCCTCCAGCCACTCCACGGCCGTCCCGGCGCCGAGGTCGTCCTGGGAGCGGCGGACGGCGAGCGCGCTGCGGTACAGCTCCAGGGTGGACGCCGGGTCTCCGGTCTGCGCCTCGACGCTCAGCGCGGCCCACTCGGCCGGCTGCGGCAGCCAGGACGGCCCGCCGGCGACCGGGCCGAAGCCGTACGGGGCCTCGGTGCCGGACCACGGGATCGGGACGCGGCAGCCGTCGCGGTAGCCGTCCTGCCCGGCCTTGCGGAAGAACGACGGGTCCTGGCGGACCTCGTCCGGCAGGTCGGTGACGTCCGGGAGGCCGAGTTCCTCGCCCTGGTAGATGTACGCGGAGCCGGGCAGCGCGAGCATCAGCAGGGTGGCGGCGCGGGCGCGGCGCAGGCCGAGCTCGCGGTCGCCGGGGGTGCGGATCTGGGTGCCGAGGCCGGGCGGGTTGGCGAAGCGGGTGGCGTGCCGGGTGACGTCGTGGTTGGACAGCACCCAGGTGGTGGGGGCGTCGACCGGGCGCATCGAGTCGAGCGAGACGTCGATCACCTCGCGCAGCGCGGCGGCGTCCCAACCGGTGCCCAGGTACTGGAAGTTGAAGGCCTGGTGCAGCTCGTCGGGGCGCACGTAGTTGGCGGTGCGCTGGACGGTCGGGGTCCAGGCCTCGGCGACGCCGATCCGCTGGCCCGGGTACTCGTCGAGGATCTTGCGCCAGCTGCGGTAGATCTCGTGCACGCCGTCCTGGTCGAAGAACGGCATGACGTCGTTGCCGAGCAGCTTGAGCTGGTCCGCGCCGCCGAGGTCGGGCAGGCCGGGGGCCTTCACCAGGCCGTGGGCGACGTCGATGCGGAAGCCGTCGACACCCATGTCGAGCCAGAACCGCAGGATCGAGCGGAACTCGTCGGCGACTGCCCGGTTCTCCCAGTTGAAGTCGGGCTGCTCGGGGGCGAACAGGTGCAGGTACCAGTCGCCGGGGGTGCCGTCCGGGTTCTCGCTGCGGGTCCAGGCCGGGCCGCCGAAGATGGACTCCCAGTCGTTGGGCGGCAGTTCGCCGTTCTCGCCCTTGCCGGGGCGGAAGTGGTACCGCTCGCGCAGCGGGGACTCGGGGCCCTCGCGCAGGGCGCGCTGGAACCACTCGTGCTGGTCCGAGGAGTGGTTGGGGACGAGGTCGACGATGATCCGCAGCCCCAGCTGGTGGGCGTCCCGGATGAGCGCGTCGGCGTCCAGCAGGCTGCCGAACATCGGGTCCACGGCGCGGTAGTCGGCGACGTCGTAGCCCGCGTCCGCCTGCGGCGAGGCGTAGAACGGCGAGAGCCAGACCGCGTCCACGCCGAGGTCGCGCAGGTACGGCAGGCGGCTGCGGATGCCGGGCAGGTCGCCCATGCCGTCGCCGTTGGAGTCGGCGAAGCTGCGCGGGTACACCTGGTAGATGACCGCGTCCCGCCACCAGCCTCTGGAGGCGCCGCCAGTCACAGGAGCCGGGGTGACCGCCTCGTGGGCGGCGGCGTCGGCGGCAGGCCGGGAGGTGTCGGCCAGGTTCTGGGTCATGGACGGTATCCCTTGGGGACTAGAGGAGCGAGGAGCGTTACGACTTGGAGGCACCGGCGGTCAGACCGGTGACCAGGTGGCGCTGCACCAGGTAGAAGAAGGCTGCCGACGGGATCGCGATCAGCACGGCGGTCGCGGCCATCAGGTTCCACTGGGCGTCGTGCTCGCTGACGAAGGTCTGCAGGCCCACGGCCAGCGTGTACTTGTCGGAGCTGAGCATGAAGGTGGAGGCGAACGGCACCTCGGCCCAGTAGGTGAGGAAGGAGTAGAAGGCGGCCACCGCCAGGCCCGGGCGGGCGAGCGGCAGCACCAGCCGCCAGAAGGTGCCGAACGGGCTGAGCCCGTCGACCCGGCCGGCCTCGTCGATCTCCACCGGGATGGTGTCGAAGTAGCCCTTCAGCAGCCAGGCGCAGTACGGCACGGTGGTGGTCGAGTAGACCAGGATCAGGCCCAGGTAGCTGTCCAGCAGGCCGAGGTCGGAGAGCATCGTGTACATCGGCACGATCAGCACCGCGATCGGGAACATCTGGGTGACCAGCAGCGACCACATCAGCGGCCGGTGGCCGGGGAAGCGCATCCGGGAGACGGCGTAGCCGGTGGTGGCGGCGACCAGGACGCCGAACACGGTGGTGACGCCGGAGACCAGGAGGGCGTTGCCGAACCAGGTGAAGAAGTCCGTGTCGAACAGCACGTGGTGGTAGTTCGACAGCGTGAGCTTGTCGAGGATCGCGCCGGGGTGGAGGTAGTCGGTCTTGTCCGGGCCGAGCGAGACGAAGAGGATCCACGCCACCGGGAACAGCGCGATCAGGCCGGCCACGATCAGGGTGCCGTGGGACAGCGCCCTGACCAGCGGGCTGCTCTCGCCGCGCCGGCGGGCCTTGACCGGCCGGGCGGCCGGGGCCACGGCCGCCGCGGGGGTGGGGAGTTCGGTGGTGGTGCTCATCGGGGGTACCTGCCTTCGTGGGTCAACTGGGTCCGGGGCCTCAGCCGTTGGCCTGCTCGTTGCGGGCGAGCCAGCGCCGGTAGAAGGCGGTGAAGACGATCAGGATGGACAGCAGGATCACGCCGTAGGCGGCGGACTGCGCGTAGTCCCGGGGGATCTGGCCGAAGCCGAGGCGGTAGGCCCAGGTGACCAGCAGCTGGGCGTCGGGCGCACCGGTGCCGAAGAGCAGGAAGATGACGTTGAACTGGTTGAACGTCCAGATCACGCCGAGCAGGACGACGGTGGAGGAGACGGCCCGCAGCCCGGGCAGGGTGACGTACCGGAAGCGCTGCCACGGTGTGGCGCCGTCCATCTCGGCGGCCTCGTACAGCTCGGCCGGGATCGACTGCAGGCCGCCGAGCAGCGAGATCATCATGAACGGCACGCCGGCCCAGGTGTTGACCAGGATCGCGGCGGACTTCTGCGCCCACGGGTCGGTGAGCCAACCGGGTTCGGGCAGGTGGAGGAAGCCGAGCATGCTGTTGACGACACCGCCGTCGGACAGCATCAGTCGCCAGGAGAAGACGGTGACGAAGGTCGGCACGGCCCAGGGCAGGATGAGCAGCATCCGGTAGACGGCGCGGCCGCGCAGCTTCTTGTTGAGCAGCAGGGCGAGGCCCAGGCCGAGGGTGTAGTGCAGGAAGACGCAGATGGCCGTCCAGGCGATGGTCCAGACGAAGTGGGACCAGAAGCGGTCGTACGAGCCGGGGCCCCACAGGATGTCGGCGTAGTTGTGGAAGCCGACGAAGTTGTAGCTGGCCGGGATCTCGTTGACGCCGATCTTGCGGGCGACGTTGAGGCTGTTGGCGTCGGTCAGGGTGAGCCAGAGGCCCTGGACCAGCGGGTAGAGCACCAGGGCACCGAGGACCAGCACCACGGGGGCGATCATCGCGTAGGCGTACCAGTGCTTGGCGTAGGAGCGCTTGACGCGTTCCAGCAGGCCCGGACGCTGCTCGCGCTCCGGGCTGCCCTTGCCGGTGGCGCCCTGCACGGCGACTGACATCGATTGACACCTTCTCGGGGGGAAGTCTCGGGGAGAGCGGGTCCGGCCGCCGGGCCCGCCGGGTGGCCGCCGCCGCTCCAGCCGGACAGGGCCTGGAG
>NZ_JBHWIJ010000269.1:0-12194 GCF_042732255.1 Kitasatospora sp. NPDC059803
CGACGGGCCCCGCGCGAGCGGGCCGCCGCCCGGCCACCGGCCATCACACCGGCGTCATGGGGCCCGCGGTGCGCACCCGGCGGGCCCCTTCGCGTCGGGGCGCCCCTTCGCGTCGGGGCGTCAGTCGCGGCGCAGGCCGCGGTCCAGGGCGGCGATCGCGCTGCCCTGGGCGTCGTCGCCGTCCAGCGACCAGACCATCACGCCGCCCAGGTCGTTCCAGCGCACGTACCGCGCCTTCTGGGTGAGCACCTCGGCGGTGTCGTAGCTGTAGAAGGTGGTCCCGTCGTACTTCCAGGACGCGCCGTGGTCGCGGTCCACGTACACCTTGCCGGGCAGCGCGTTGACCTCCCGGTAGGAGAGGTCGGGGGCGGCGGCGGTGGCGCTCTGGTAGAGGCCGCCGCGCTTGCCGGGCGCGACGCCCGTCCAGCCGTGGCCGTACAGCGGGGCGCCGAGCACGATCTGCTCGGCGGGCAGGCCGCGCTCCTGGTAGTGGTCGACGGCCGTGTCGGCGCTGCGCCGGCGGGCGTCGGGGTCGGCCGGGTCGGAGTAGAGGTTGGCCTGGTGGTTGGCCGGGCCCTTGCCCTCCCAGGGGCCGTGCAGGTCGTAGGTCATCAGGTTGAGCCAGTCCACCGACTCGCTCAGCTCGGGCAGTTCGAGCCGGTCGGCGACGGTCTCGTTGGCGGCGACGGCGGCGGTCAGCAGGTAGTGCCGGCCCTTGTCGCCCTTCTTGCCGCCCTTCTTGCCGAAGTCGTCGAGCTGGCGGCGGAACTCCTGCATCAGCAGGGTGAAGTTGCGCCCGTCCTCGGGGCGGACCACGTTGCCCGCGTCCCCGCCGCCGCCCGGGTACTCCCAGTCGATGTCGATGCCGTCGAAGACGCCCGCGGCCGCGCCGGCGCCGCCCTCGGGGGCGCCGGGCAGGACCGGCACGTCGCCCTTGAGGTAGAGGTCGATGCAGGAGGAGACGAACTTCTTGCGCGCGGCGTCGGTGGCGGCCGCGTCGGAGAAGTACTTGGACCAGCTCCAGCCGCCGAGCGAGATGACCGTGCGCAACTGCGGGTTCTTCGCCTTGAGCTTGCGCAGCTGGTTGAAGTGGCCCTTCAGCTTCTGGCCCGGGGCGTCGGCCACGCCGTCGACCGAGTCGGCGGCGGAGAAGGCGCGCTGGTAGTCGTTGCGGGCGTCGCCCTGGCCTGCGTCGTTGGTCTCGAAGCAGGTGCCGTCGGCAGAGACGTTGCCGAAGGCGTAGTTGACGACGGTGAGCTTCCCGGCCTGGCCGGAGTCCTGGACGCGCTTGGCGGAGCTGTCGGCGCCCCACTGGGTGAAGTAGCCGACCCGCTGGCCCTTCAGCTTCGGGCCGTGCCCGCCGTCGGCGGCGTTGGCGGTGGCGGGGGCGGCGAGCAGCGCGGCGACGGTGGCGGCGGCGAGCAGGGCTGAGGCGCGAGTGGGCATACCGGACCTGTTCTCTGAATGATCGTCAAATGGTCTGGACCAGATGGGATAGAGGTTTAGTCCATCGCGGCACACCGCACAAGGGGCAGGGCTCAGGAGAGGCAGCATGCAAAAGAGGCCGGACCGCGCGATGCGGTCCGGCCTCTCAGCCACCGGGGCGCTCAGCCCCCGGAACTAGAACTCGGTTCAGCCGATGAGCGAGCGCAGCACGTACTGCAGGATGCCGCCGTTGCGGTAGTAGTCCGCCTCACCGGGGGTGTCGATGCGGACGACCGCGTCGAACTCCTTGTCACCGGCCTTGACCTTGACGGTCTTCGGGGTGCGGCCCTCGTTGAGCTCGGTCACGCCGGTGAAGGAGAAGGTCTCCTCGCCGGTCAGGCCGAGGGACTCGGCGGTCTGGCCCTCCGGGAACTGCAGCGGCAGGACGCCCATGCCGATCAGGTTCGAGCGGTGGATGCGCTCGTACGACTCGGCGATGACGGCCTTGACGCCCAGCAGCGCGGTGCCCTTGGCGGCCCAGTCGCGGGACGAGCCGGAGCCGTACTCCTTGCCGGCCAGGACGACCAGCGGGGTGCCGGCGGCCTGGTAGTTCTGCGAGGCGTCGTAGATGAACGACACCGGGCCGTCGGCCTGGGTGAAGTCGCGGGTGTAGCCGCCCTCGGTGCCCGGCGCGATCTGGTTGCGCAGACGGATGTTGGCGAAGGTGCCGCGGATCATCACCTCGTGGTTGCCGCGGCGCGAGCCGTAGGAGTTGAAGTCGCGCTTCTCGACACCGTTGGCGGTCAGGTACTGCGCCGCCGGGGTGCCCGGCTTGATGTTGCCGGCCGGGGAGATGTGGTCGGTGGTGACCGAGTCGCCCAGCTTGGCCAGGACGCGGGCGCCGGCGATGTCGCTCACCGGGCTCGGGGTCTTGGCCATGCCCTCGAAGTACGGGGGCTTGCGGACGTAGGTGGACTCGGCGTCCCACTCGAAGGTGTTGCCGGTCGGGACGGGGAGCGACTGCCAGCGGTGGTCACCGGCGAAGACGTCCTGGTAGCCCTTGTCGAACATCGCCTCGTCGATGGAGCCGGCGACGGTGTCCGCCACCTCCTGCTCCGACGGCCAGATGTCGGCGAGGAAGACGTCGTTGCCGTCGGCGTCCTGGCCCAGGGCGTCGCGGGTGATGTCGATGTTCATGTTGCCGGCCAGGGCGTAGGCGACCACCAGCGGCGGCGAGGCCAGGTAGTTCATCTTCACGTCCGGGTTGATCCGGCCCTCGAAGTTGCGGTTGCCGGAGAGCACCGAGACGACCGCCAGGTCGGCCTCGTTGACGGCGGCCGAGACCTCCTCGGGCAGCGGGCCCGAGTTGCCGATGCAGGTGACGCAGCCGTAGCCGACCAGGTTGAAGCCCAGCTTCTCCATGTACGGGAGCAGGCCGGCCTTCTCGTAGTAGTCCATGACGACCTTGGACCCGGGGGCCAGGGTGGTCTTGACCCACGGCTTGACCGTGAGGCCCTTCTCCACGGCCTTCTTCGCCAGCAGGGCGGCGCCCAGCATGACGGAGGGGTTGGAGGTGTTGGTGCAGGAGGTGATCGAGGCGATCACGACCGCGCCGTTGTCGATCTCGTACGTCGAACCGTCGGGGGCGGTGACGGCGGTCGGCTTCGAGGCCTCGGCGGAGTAGGTCGGCAGCGCCTCGGCGAACCGGGTGGCGGCCTCGGCCAGGACGACGCGGTCCTGCGGGCGCTTCGGGCCGGAGATCGACGGGACGACGGTGGAGACGTCCAGCTCCAGGTACTCGGAGAAGACCGGCTCGACCGACGGGTCGTGCCAGAGGCCCTGCTCCTTGGCGTACGCCTCGACCAGGGCGAGCTGCTGCTCGTCGCGGCCGGTGAGCTTGAGGTAGTTGATGGTCTCGGCGTCGATCGGGAAGATCGCGCAGGTCGAGCCGAACTCCGGCGACATGTTGCCGATGGTGGCGCGGTTGGCCAGCGGGATCGCGGAGACGCCCTCGCCGTAGAACTCGACGAACTTGCCGACCACACCGTGCTTGCGCAGCATCTCGGTGATGGTGAGCACCAGGTCGGTGGCGGTGGTGCCGGCCGGCAGCTGGCCGTTGAGCTTGAAGCCGACCACGCGCGGGATCAGCATGGAGACCGGCTGGCCCAGCATCGCGGCCTCGGCCTCGATGCCGCCGACGCCCCAGCCCAGCACGCCCAGGCCGTTGACCATGGTGGTGTGCGAGTCGGTGCCGACGCAGGTGTCCGGGTAGGCCTGGCCGCCGCGGACCATGATGGTGCGGGCCAGGTGCTCGATGTTCACCTGGTGGACGATGCCGGTGCCGGGCGGGACGACCTTGAACTCGTCGAAGGCGGTCTGGCCCCAGCGCAGGAACTGGTAGCGCTCCTTGTTGCGGCCGTACTCGATCTCGACGTTCTGGACGAAGGCGTCCGGGGTGCCGAACTTGTCGGCGATGACGGAGTGGTCGATGACCAGCTCGGCCGGGGCCAGCGGGTTGATCTTGGCCGGGTCGCCGCCCAGCTCCTTGACGGCCTCACGCATGGTGGCGAGGTCGACCACGCACGGCACACCGGTGAAGTCCTGCATGATCACGCGGGCCGGGGTGAACTGGATCTCCTGGCTCGGCTGGGCGCTGGCGTCCCAGTTGCCGAGCGCGCGGATGTGGTCGGCGGTGATGTTCGCGCCGTCCTCCGTGCGGAGCAGGTTCTCCAGCAGCACCTTGAGGCTGTACGGCAGCCGCTCGGAACCCTCGACGGCGGAGAGCTTGAAGATCTCGTACGACTCGTCGCCCACCTGCAGCGAGCTGCGGGCGTCGAAGCTGTTCGCGGACACGACTGACTCCTTCTGGGTGCTTCGTGCGGTATCCGGCCGCCACGGTGGTAAGGTCAGCCTTACTTAGGCTTACCTTGCCCGCATCGCCGGCGAGCTCCGCTCGGCAAGTATCTTGATGTCGAGATATATCCTATGGGGCAGTTATCTCGATGTCGAGATAAACCATAGTGCATGCCGTCACCTTCACCACCGCAGGCATGCCTGGGTCGGCAAAAGCGCAGGTCAGTGGCCTTTCTGGCGGCGGCGGGCGGCAACGGCAGCACTGCCGGCTCGGCACTGGCCCAGTGTCGACTCGGCATCGGCCCACCACCGGCTCACACCAGCTCACCACCGGAACCGCCGGTCGGCGACGGGACGAGCAGAGGCGCGCCCGCGCAGCCCGCGCGCCTCCGGGCCCGTTCGAGGGTGTCCGCCGGCGCCCGGCGCCGTTGAGCAGGGTGTCCGTCGCCCTGCCCCTGGAAGGCCCCTTGATGTCCGCTCCGCTCGCCGCCACTCCGCTCGCCGCCGCACTGCTGCCGCTGGCCCTGCTCGTCCCCGCCGCCGCCTCGTCGGGTGCCCTCGCCCCGTCGGGCTCCGCCGCCTCGCCGGTCTCCGTCGTCGAGGCCGCCTTCGACCCCGCGACGGCCTTCGTTCCGCCGACCGCCGTCAGCTACGCGAACGACCTCGTGCCGTACGGCGCACACACCCGGATCGTCACCGACCGCTCCACCCCGGGGCGGACGGTGCTCACCATGACCGTCACCGGGCTCGCCCCCGACCACGAGTTCCCGGCCCACCTGCACACCGGCTCCTGCGGAGCCGACCCGGCCTCGTCCGGACCGCACTACCAGGACGCCGTGGACCCGGTGCAGCCGTCCACCGACCCGGCGTACGCCAACGGGCGCAACGAACTGCGGCTGGCGCTGCGCACCGACGAGCACGGCGAGGGCACCGCGACGGCCTCGGTGCCCTGGCAGCCGCGGCCGGGCGAGGCCCGCTCACTGGTGATGCACGCGGGCACCCCGACCGGCCCGCACGCGGCGGGCGACCGGGCGGCCTGCGTCAAGCTGGAGAAGTGAGCTTCCGCCTCAGGAGCCGAGGGTGGCGACCAGGACCGCCTTGATGGTGTGCAGGCGGTTCTCGGCCTGGTCGAACACGACGGAGTGCGCCGACTCGAACAGCTCGTCGGTGCACTCCAGCTCGGTCATGCCGGTCGCCTCGTACATCTGCCGCCCGAGCACCGTGCCGAGGTCGTGGAACGCGGGCAGGCAGTGCAGGAACTTCACGGCCGGGTTGCCGGTGGCCCGGACGGTGTCCATCGACACCTGGTAGGGCTTGAGCAACTCGATCCGCTCGGCCCAGACCTCCTTGGGCTCGCCCATCGAGACCCAGACATCGGTGTAGAGGAAGTCCACGTCGGCCACGCCCTCGGCCACGTCCTCGGTGAGGGTGATCCGGGCGCCGGTCGCCTCGGCCAGCATCTCGGCCGCCTCCCGGACCTCCTCGACCGGCCAGAGGGAGCGCGGGGCGACGATCCGGACGTCCATGCCGAGCAGGGCGCCGGTGACCAGCAGCGAGTTGCCCATGTTGGAGCGGGCGTCGCCGAGGTACGCGAGGGCGGTCCCGGTCAGCGGCTTGGTGCTGTGCTCGGTGATGGTGAGGACGTCGGCCAGCATCTGGGTGGGGTGCCACTCGTCGGTGAGACCGTTCCAGACCGGGACGCCGGCGTTCGCCGCCAGCTCCTCGACGATCTCCTGGCCGTGGCCGCGGTACTCGATGCCGTCGAACATCCGGCCGAGCACCCGTGCGGTGTCCCGGATGGACTCCTTGTGGCCGATCTGCGAACCGGACGGGTCCAGGTAGGTGGTGGTGGCGCCCTGGTCGTGGGCGGCGACCTCGAAGGCGCAGCGGGTGCGGGTGGAGGTCTTCTCGAAGATCAGCGCGATGTTCTTCCCGCGCAGCCGGGGCTGCTCGGTGCCCGCATACTTGGCCGCCTTGAGTCCGGCGGCGAGGTCCACCAGGAAGCGGAACTCCTGGGGCGTGAAGTCGAGCTCCTTGAGGAAGTGCCTGTTCCGGAGGTTGAAGGCCATACCGGGCTCCTGGGATGACGGGGCGTACGGGAAAGTAGCAAGTCTATACGATACTCGGAATTTCTATACACAGCGGGGGTGGGAGAGGGGGAGCCCCGCCGCGGACTCCCCCTCGACACCCGACCGGCCTACAGCCGTGGCCCCCTCGACGCCCGGTCGGTCTAAAGGCGCGGGCACCCTCTGCGCCCGGCCGGCCTACAGGCGCGGATCGACCGGCTCGGACTCCAGCGCGAGCACCGCGAACACCGGCTCGTGCACCCGCCACAGCGGCTCGCCGGCCGCCAGCCGGTCCAGCGCCTCCAGGCCCAGCGCGTACTCGCGCAGCGCCAGCGAGCGCTTGTGGCCCAGCGACCGCTCGCGCAGCCGGTCCAGGTACTCGGTGTAGTCCGGGCCGTAGATGATCCGCAGGTACTCCCGGCCGCGCACCTTCACCCCCGGCTGCACCAACCCGCCCGGACGGCCCCCGCCCCGCTTCGTGCGCACCACCGAGGCCAGCGGTTTGACCACCATGCCCTCGCCGCCCGCCGCCGTCAGCTCCTCCCACCAGGCCGTGGCGGCCGCCACCGAGGCCTCGTCCTCGGTGTCCACCAGGAGGCGGCCGGTGCGGTGCAGGACCGGTGCCCGGTCACCGTCCGCTTCGGGCGCCGTCTCGGGCACCGTCTCGGGCGCGGCTTCGGCCGGCGCTTCGTCGGCCGCGACCAGGCGGTCGATCCAGGCCAGGTGCTCGTCGTGCGGGCGCACCGCGAGGTTCGCCCCCTCGGCGGCCAGCACCTGGAACGGCGCCAGCCGCACGCCCGACAGCCCCTCGGTCGGCCAGCAGTACCGCCGGTACGCCTCGGTGAACGCCTGCGCGTCGGCCGCGCGCCGCCGCTGCTTGGCGGTCAGCTCCGCCAGGTCCAGCCCGCGACCGGCCGCCCGCTCCAGGGCCGCCAGCGCCTCCGGCAGGGCGGCGCCCGCCGCAGTGCCGACCGCAGCGTACTGGCGGCGCAGCAGTTCCACGGCCTTCAGCGACCAGGGCATCAGCTCGGCGTCCAACAGCAGCCAGCCGGTGCCCAGCTCGTCGAACAGCCCCGAGCGCTCGGCGGCCGCCCGTACCCGGCCCAGCAGGGCCGCGGTCAGGCCGTCGTCGGCGAGGAACGCCCGGCCCGTCCTGGTCCAGATCGCGCCCGGACCGGCCACGCCGAAGCGCCGCTCCAGCGCCGCGTCGTCCCGGGCGACCAGCACCACCGCGCGGGAGCCCATGTGCTTCTCCTCGCACACCAGGTGCCGCACGCCGTCCGCGCGGTAGGCGGCGAACGCCTCCTGCGGGTGCTCCAGGAAGCCGTCCCGGCGGGAGGCCGCGCTCGGCGCCATGGTCGGCGGCAGGTACGCCAGCAGCCGCGGGTCCAGCGCGAAGCGGCTCATCACCTCCAGCGCCGCCGCCGCGTTCTCCTCCCGGACGGCGACCCGCCCGTGCAGCCCGGTCTCGACGATCCGGCGGCCCGCCACGTCCGCGAGATCCAGCGGACGGCCCTCGCGGGCGCCCGGCGCGTCCGTGGCCAACGGGCGCACCGGCGCGTACCACTCCCGCTCGGCCGGCACGCTCACCAGCTCCCGCTCCGGGTAGCGCAGCGCCGTCAGGGTGCCGCCGAACACGCAACCGGTGTCCAGGCAGACGGTGTTGTTGACGAAGCTCGCCGACGGCACCGGCGTGTGGCCGTACACCACCAGCGCCTTGCCCCGGTACTCCTCCGCCCACGGGTAGCGCACCGGCAGGCCGTACTCGTCGGTCTCGCCGGTGGTCTCCCCGTACAGCGCGTGCGAACGCACCCGGCCCGAGTTGCGGCCGTGGTAGCGCTCCGGCAGACCGGCGTGGCAGACCACCAGCGCGCCGCCGTCCAGCAGGTAGTGACTCACCAGGCCGCGCATGAACTCCCGCGCCTCGGCCCGGAACTCCTCGGACTCGCCGGCCAGCTGATCCAGCGACTCCTGCAGGCCGTAGGCGACGTTGACCTTCTTGCCGTCCAGCGCCCGGCCCAGCTTGTTCTCGTGGTTGCCCGGCACGCACAGCGCGTGCCCGGCCGCCACCATGCCCATCACCAGGCGCAGCACACCCGGCGTGTCCGGGCCGCGGTCGACCAGGTCCCCGACGAACACGGCGGTACGGCCCGCCGGCGGCACCGCGTCCACCGGCCGGCCCCCGGCGTCCCGGGTCAGCGTGTAGCCGAGGCCGGTCAGCAGGGTCTCCAGCTCGGAGCGGCAGCCATGGATGTCGCCGACGATGTCGAACGGGCCGGTCAGGTGACGCAGGTCGTTGTAGCGCTTCTCCAGCTCCACCTCGGCCGCCGCCACCTCGGCCGCGCCGCGCAGCACGTGCACCTTGCGGAAGCCCTCGCGCTCCAGGCCGCGCAGGGAACGGCGCAGCTCGCGGTGCTGACGCGGGACGACGTGGGCCGGCAGCTGGCGGTCCGCGCGGGAGCGGTTGCGCTCGGCGCACACGCCCGGCGGGACGTCCAGCACGATCGCGATCGGCAGCACGTCGTGCTCGCGGGCGATCCGCACCAGCTGGTGGCGTGCCTCGGGCTGGACGTTGGTGGCGTCCACGACGGTCAGCCGGCCGGCCGCGAGGCGCTTGCCGACGATGTAGTGCAGGACGTCGAAGGCCTCGGCGGAGGCCGACTGGTCGTTCTCGTCGTCGGCGACCAGGCCGCGGCAGAAGTCGGAGGAGACGACCTGGGTGGGCAGGAAGTGGCGGCGGGCGAAGGTCGACTTGCCGGCGCCGCTGGTGCCGATCAGGACGACGAGGGAGACGTCTGTGACGGGGAGGCGGCGGGGGGCGGGGTGGTCCTGGGGCAGTTCCTGGTCGTGCTCCTGGTGCTGGTGCTGCTCGGGCGTCGGGGTCGCTTCGTCGGTCATCGGGATTCGCCTCCTTCGGGCGCCGGGTCGGTCGGGGTCCGGTCGGTCGGGGTCTGCGCGGTCCGGGTGGTGCCGGTCGTGGTCTGCTCGGGCGGAGTCTGCTCGGCAGGGCCGGTGCCGAGGCGGAACAGGGCCAGCTGGGTCGGCGCGCCGACCTCCTCGTCCTCCGGCCCCACCGGGCGCAGCACCACCGTGTAACCGAACGCGGCCGCGACCCGCTCGGCCCACGCGCGGAACTCGGCGCGCGACCACTCGAAGCGGTGGTCGGCGTGCCGGACAGCGCCCGCCGGCAGGCTCTCCCAGCGGACGTTGTACTCGGCGTTCGGCGTGGTGACGACCACCGCCCCCGGCCGGGCCGCGCCGAACACCGCGTACTCCAGGGCGGGCAGCCTGGGCAGGTCCAGGTGCTCGACCACCTCGCACAGCACCGCCGCGTCGAAGCCCTTCAACCGGGTGTCCGTGTAGGTCAGCGCACCCTGCGCCAGCGTCACCCGGGCCGCCTGCCGCTCCGGCATCCGGTCCAGGCGCAATCCGCGGGCCGCCGCCTGCAACGCCCGCACAGACACGTCCACGCCGAGCACCTCGGTGAACCGGGCGTCCTTCAGCAGTTCGCCGATCAACTCGCCCCGGCCGCAGCCGAGATCGGCGACGCGGGCCGCGCCCACCTCCCGCAGGGCGGCGAGGATCGCGGCGCGGCGCTGCCCGGCGAGGGACGGCGGCCTGGGCTCCGATGTCGCCCCGGCGGCCTCAGCCTGCTCCTCCGGCCGGTCGTCGACCGCGTTGTCGACCTCCTCGGGCTCCCGGTCGTCCGCCTCCGCCAGCCGGGCCAGCTCCAGACGCTCCAGCGCCACCCGGGTCAGCGCCCGGCTCCGGGACAGGTAGCGGCGGGTGATCAGGGCGCGCTCCGGGTGGGCGGCCAGCCAGCCCTCGCCGGCGGCGAGCAGCTTGTCCACCTCGTCCGGGGCGACCCAGTAGTGCTTGGCGCCGTCCAGCACCGGCAGCAGCACGTACAGCTGCTGAAGCGCGTCGGCAAGCCGCACGGCGTCCGAGACCAGCGTGAGCCGCACGTACCGGGACTCGCCCCACTCCGGGAACGCCTCGTCCAGCGGGAGCGCCACCGCCTCGACCCGCCAGCCCAGCGGCTCGAACAGCCGGAGCGCCATCGCCGGGCCACCGCCCTCGCCCGCACCGTTCGCGGGCACCGCGGGCAGCGTGATCCGCAGCGGGCGCGGGCGCTCCGCCAGCCCCGGCCGGGCCGGGCAGTCGCCCTTCATCGCGGACCGGAACACCGTCCGCAACGCCACCGCGAGCAGCGAGGACGCCGCGTACGGGCGGTCGTTGACGTACTGGGCAAGCGCGAAGTCCGGCGAACCGCCGCGCCCCTTGCCCCGGCCCTTGCGGACCAGCGCGATCGGATCGACGTCCAGCAGCAGCGCCGCCGTGCAGACGTCGTCGCCCGCCTCTGGGTAGAAGACGTGCGCCTCGCCGTGCGACGTCGCGAACCGCTGGACCTTGCCCGGGTGCTTGTGCAGCAGGAAGCCGAGATCGGTGGCCGGGCCCTCGACGCTGCCGGTGGTGGAGATCGACATGAACACCTGCCCGAGTATCACCGAGCAAACCTCCGCTGAACACCGGGTTTCCCGGTGCGGCGGCCGTCCGCCGCGGCCCGTCGGCGGCCGTGTACGCACGGCGGGGGCCTGCCGACCGGCGGCCGCGTCCGCACGACGGGCGTGTTCGGCAGCGGAGCCCCGCATTGGTTAACGTGCACGGTGTGACTGCTGAATCGACCTCCCTCCCGAACGGGGCCGTGGCCGCCGGCCTGGCCACCATCGCCGCCGACGGCACCGTCCTCGACACCTGGTTCCCCGCCCCCGCCCTGGCCGCCGAGCCCGGCCCGGCCGGCACCGTCCGCCTGACCGCCGAGCAGGCCGAGGCCGAACTCGGCGCCGGCGCCGCCGAGGCGCTGCGCGCCGACGCGCGCCGCGGCGTCGAGGTGGTCGCCGTGCGCACCACCATCGCCTCGCTCGACGAGAAGCCGCTCGACACCCACGACGTGTACCTGCGCCTGCACCTGCTCAGCCACCGCCTGGTCAAGCCGCACGGCCAGAACCTGGACGGCGTCTTCGGACTGCTCGCCAACGTCGCGTGGACCAGCATCGGCCCCGTCCCGGTGGACACGGTCGAGCAGGCCCGCCTCGCGGTCCGCGCCCAGGGCGGCCAGCTCGCCGTGTACGGCATCGACAAGTTCCCGCGGATGACCGACTACGTCGCCCCGTCCGGCGTGCGCATCGCCCACGCCGACCGCGTCCGCCTCGGCGCCCACCTGGCCGTCGGCACCACCGTGATGCACGAGGGCTTCGTCAACTTCAACGCCGGCACCCTCGGCACCTCCATGGTCGAGGGCCGGATCAGCGCGGGCGTCGTCGTCGGCGACCACAGCGACATCGGCGGCGGCGCCTCGATCATGGGCACCCTCTCCGGCGGCGGCAAGCAGGTCGTCTCGGTCGGCGAGCGCTGCCTGCTCGGCGCCAACGCCGGCATCGGCATCTCGCTCGGCAGCGACTGCGTCATCGAGGCCGGCCTCTACGTCACCGCCGGCACCCGGGTCACCACCCCGGACGGCACCGTGGCCAAGGCCGTCGAGCTGTCCGGCCAGGACAACCTGCTGTTCCGCCGCAACTCGCAGACCGGCGCCGTCGAGGTCATCGCCCGCTCCGGCTCCTGGGGCGGCCTCAACGCCGACCTGCACGCCCACAACTGACCTGCGGGACCACACCATCGGGGTCCCGGGGCGCCTGGGGGGCCGGCGCCCGCGTGCGGCGGCCCGCGGGGGCGGGGGGGGGGGCGTCCCGCCCCCCCCCCGCCCCCACCGCGCCCGCCGCCCCCGACCAGAAGATCGCCAAGCTGCGGGACGACCTGCCGGTGCGGGCCCGCACCGGCACCGGACTGGAC
>NZ_JBHWIJ010000270.1:0-10175 GCF_042732255.1 Kitasatospora sp. NPDC059803
GGTGCACGGCCGACGGAAGGCCGTGCACCTCGGGAACTCCTCGGCGGCGGACCGCTCAGTGGCCGCCGCAGCAGCCGCCGTCCGCGCCGCCGCACTGGCAGGGCGCGCCGGACTGGCAGCCGCAGCCGCAGCCGGGGCCGCAGCCGCAGCCGGCCGCGAGGACGGGCAGGAGCTTCGGGGTGGGCGGCTCGACGGTTTCGTGGGCGCGTGCCGGTCGGGTGGGGTTGGCCTTCATCGAGCTGTTCCCTCCTAGTGACGGGCACAGTCCTGTGCCCCCAACGTCGAGTGAAGCCGCCGATCGGAGGGAGCGTCAACGGGCGCGCAGTGGTGGGATGTACGGGTCGTCGTGCGCCCCCACCACCCCTGTCGCAGGTTTACTCACCCTGTGGGGGGAGCGGCCGCCCCTTGAAGCCCCGAGTCCCGAGCCCCCAAGCCCCGAGATGCTGAGCCCCGAGCCCCGAGGCGGCCGCACCGCACCCGCACGAGGTCACTCCGCCGCCGCGGCCTCCGAGGAGGCCACGAACTCGGCCACGTGCTCGCCCGTCACCAGGTACACCACGCGCTTGGCGACCGACACCGCGTGGTCCGCGAAGCGCTCGTAGTAGCGGCCGACCAGGGTGATGTCGACGGCGGTCTCGATGCCGTGGTGCCAGCGGTCGTCGATCAGGTGCGACAGCAGCTCGCGGTGCAGGGAGTCGATCGCGTCGTCGTCCTGCTCCAGCTCCAGGGCCTTGTCGACGTCCTTGGTGGCGATCACCAGGCCGGTCTTGGCCACCAGGCGCTGGGCGAGCTGGCCCATCTCCAGGACGGTGGAGTGCAGGTCGCCGGGCACGGCGGAGTCGGGGTAGCGCATCCGTGCGACCTTGGCGACGTGCCGGGCGAGGTCGCCGCAGCGCTCCAGGTCGGAGCTCATCCGCAGCGAGGTGACGACGATGCGCAGGTCGGTGGCGACCGGCTGCTGGCGGGCGAGCAGGTCGATCGCGCGGTTCTCCAGCTCGTGGTGGAGGTCGTTGATCTTCTCGTCGGCGGCGATCACGCTCTCCGCCAGCGCCAGGTCCGCGTCGAGGAGTGCGGTGGTGGCCCGGCCCAGGGCCGAGCCGACCAGTCGGGCCATCTCGACCAGGCTGTCGCCGATCGCATCGAGTTCCTCGTGGTACGCGTCGCGCATGCTCTCTCCTCAGTAGCTGTGTCGGTGGCGGTGCCGACCGGCCGGCCCGTCCGACGATCGTCTTGTCGTCCGGGTGACCGCTGCTGGTGGCGCGAATCGTACGCGCACACCTGAGACGGCGGCCGGTGGTTCGGCCCGCCGCCCACTCCCACACGGGCTGCATGGCCAACTCTGGGCCGTCCGGGCGACGATGCACGGCCGGTGTGGTGAATCAGCGGCCACGTGAAGGTGAATTCTCGGCAACGCGTGGCCGATGCCTTGATCGGGCCCTTGGGGAGTGCCCTGGCCGTGCGCTTACGCTGGCCACATGGACGTGAACGTGGCCGCCGCCGCTGCCTGCGCCATAGCCGGGCTCGGCGTCGGCCTCACGGCCTCCATCGCCTTCCGTTGGAGCGAGCGCGAGCAGGCCAGGGGCAGGTACGGCGGCACCAGCAGCAGACACCACGGTCGGCACCAAGGGCTGGGCGCCGGCACCCCGGAGCCCCCGCTGCCGCCGGGGGTGGACACCGTCCTCTCCGTCCTCCGCTCCTGCGCGATCGTGCTGGGCGAGGGCGACGAGGTGGTCAAGGCCAGCTCCGCGGCGTACGCGATGGGACTGGTGCGCGGCGGCGCGGTCGCCGTGGACCAGATGCTCTCGCTGGCGCGCGCCACCCGCCGGGACGGCGAGATCCGCCAGGTCGAACTGGAGGTGCCCCGCCCCGGCGTGGCCCGTGCGGGCGAGCCGCTCGCGGTCTCCGTCCGGGTCGCCCCGCTGGGCTCCCGGCTGGTGCTGGTGCTGGTCGAGGACCAGACCGAGCGCCGCCGGGTGGAGGCGGTCCGCCGGGACTTCGTGGCCAACGTCAGCCACGAGCTGAAGACCCCGGTGGGCGCCCTGTCGCTGCTCTCCGAGGCGGTCGCCGACGCGTCCGACGACCCGGAGGCGGTGCAGCGCTTCGCCGGCCGGATGCAGATCGAGGCGACCAGGCTGGCCAGCCTGGTCCAGGAGATCATCGACCTCTCCCGGGTGCAGGACGACCGGCTGATGGTGGACCCGGAGCCCGTCGCGGTGGACGAGCTGATCGCCGAGGCGATCGACCGCTGCCGCCAGCAGGCCGCCGCCAAGCAGATCCTGATCACGGCCGGCGGCATCGCCGGGCTCTACCTGCACGGCAACCGCGGCCAGCTCGCCGCGGCACTCGGCAACCTGGTCGAGAACGCCGTCAACTACAGTCCGCCCCGTACCCGGGTCGCGATCGCCACCCGCCGGATCTCCAGCGCCGCGGCGCTCGGGGAGGCGGACGGCGAGCTGATCGAGATCTCGGTCACCGACCAGGGCATCGGCATCTCGGAGAAGGACCGCGAGCGCGTCTTCGAGCGCTTCTACCGGGTCGATCCGGCCCGCTCCCGGGCGACCGGCGGAACCGGCCTCGGCCTGTCCATCGTCAAGCACGTCGCCGCCTCGCACGGCGGCACGGTCTCGGTGTGGAGCGTCGAGGGCCAGGGTTCGACCTTCACCATCCGCCTGCCCGCCGGGCAGGCGCCCGAGGCCGACGACCTCGACGACACCGACGACCTCGACGACACCGGCGCCCGCGATGCCACCGGCAGCCGTGGCGCCGCCGCCGCGCCCACCAGAACCCTCACCACGGACCGGACGGCCACCACAGGCCGCACGGACCGTCCGCTCCCCACGGGGGAGCGGGAACACCCCCTGTCAGACACAACCCCCCAGCTTGCCCCGGAGGCCTGATCGTGACCCGAGTACTGGTGGTCGAGGACGAGGAGTCGTTCAGCGACGCCCTCTCGTACATGCTCCGCAAGGAAGGCTTCGAGGTGGCTGTCGCCGCCACCGGCCCCGACGCCCTGGAGCAGTTCGAGCGCAACGGCGCCGACCTCGTCCTGCTCGACCTGATGCTGCCGGGCCTGCCGGGCACCGAGGTCTGCCGTCAGCTGCGGGTGCGCTCCAACGTGCCGGTGATCATGGTCACCGCCAAGGACAGCGAGATCGACAAGGTGGTCGGTCTGGAAATAGGTGCGGACGACTACGTCACCAAGCCCTACTCCACCCGTGAGCTGGTCGCCCGGATCCGGGCGGTGCTGCGCCGCCGCGGTGAGGACGGCGGTGCCGGCGAGAACGGCGGCGGCCCGGGCGCCCTGGAGGCCGGCCCGGTCCGGATGGACGTCGACCGGCACGTGGTGACCGTGGACGGCGCCAAGGTCGACCTCCCGCTGAAGGAGTTCGACCTGCTGGAGATGCTGCTGCGCAACGCGGGCCGGGTGCTCACCCGCATGCAGCTGATCGACCGGGTCTGGGGCGCGGACTACGTCGGCGACACCAAGACCCTGGACGTCCACGTGAAGCGCCTGCGGGCCAAGATCGAGCCGGACCCGGGCGCCCCGCGCTACCTGGTCACGGTCCGCGGCCTGGGCTACAAGTTCGAGCCGTAAACCGCGGGCGCGGACAGACGCGGAAGGCCCCCGCCGGCAGTCGCCGGAGGGGGCCTTCGCGGTGGTGTCCGGCAGGCCCGGGAGGGCCCGCCGGACGCCGGGTGGTGCGTCAGTGGGCGCCGGCGGACTGGGTGGCACCCGGGGTGGTGGAACCGGACGGTGCGGGCGCACCGGTGGTGGCCGGGGCGGCCGGGGTGGTGGTGCCGGCGGCCGGGGTGGTCGCGGCGGTGGCGCCCTTGGTGGGCGCGGCCGCCGGGGCCGGCGTCGGGCCGAAGCCCTTGTAGAGGCCCGCGTTCGGGCTCACGCCGGCCTGGGCGTCGACCTTCTGGCCGTCCTTGAAGGTGAACGAGGTGGGGGTGAAGCCGCCGACCTGGACGCCGACCGAGGCGACCTTGGCGGACGGATTGCCGTTGCCACCGATCGCCACGGCGCCGCCGGCCGGGACGACGATGGTGGACAGCGGGGCGCCCGCGGCGTCGGAGAACGCGGCGGTGGCACCGTTGCCGACGGTGATGGACTGCAGCTCCGCCGGGGTGCTGCCCGTGTTGGCGATGTTGACGGTCACGTTGGCGGGACCGTTGTGCTCGCCCGAGGACTCGTCCCCGGTGACGACCACGATGTTGTTCAGCCGAAGGTTCGTTCCGAGGGTTGCCGCCGCGTTGTCGGGCTTGACCTGCAGCGTGTCCGGCGTGTTGCCGGCGGCGCAGGACGACAGCGAGGCGATGGCGATGGCGGCGATGGCGGCGATGCTGCCGCGTCGAAGGCTGCGGCTCACGGCGGCGGCTTCTCCTAAGTCAACGTGTCGATAGGTCAGGTCTCAGATTATCGACCTCGCTTATGCGCTCCTCACGGGGTGGTCCCCGTGTCGCACTCCCGGGGTTCGCGGGGCGGCCGTCCGGCCGCACTTGTGGCGTGTCCGGGTCACTCTCGGGACAAGCTTCGACCAAGATCGAATAACGATGTGGATACGGCCCGATAAACGGTGAAAACCCAAGATCCAATCATGGTTTCCAGAGTGTTGCGCAAGGTTTCGCCGAACGCTGGAACCGCCTCCGACCTGCGGGAAGCCTCCCTCGAACACCGGTCGCAGCACGTCATGGGGGTCCTTGTCAAGCCCCGAGACCGGCCCTGACCTGCGAAAACGCCCTTCGGGTGCGCTGAAAAGCGTGTTATTCTGGAAAGCCACGGAAGGGGTCCTGTCACATGACGTTCAAGGTTGGCGACACGGTGGTCTACCCCCATCACGGGGCCGCGCTGATCGAGGCCATCGAAATTCGCCAGATCAAAGGTGTGGACAAGACCTACCTGGTGCTCAAGGTGCAGCAGGGAGACCTGACGCTCCGCGTGCCCGCTGAGAACGCGGAGTTCGTCGGCGTGCGCGATGTAGTCGGCCAGGAGGGTCTGGACCGGGTCTTCGAGGTGCTGCGCGCACCGTACACCGAAGAGCCGACCAACTGGTCCCGTCGCTACAAGGCGAACCTGGAGAAGCTCGCCTCTGGCGACGTTATCAAGGTCGCCGAGGTTGTGCGCGACCTCTGGCGCCGTGAGCGCGAGCGCGGCCTCTCGGCCGGCGAGAAGCGGATGCTCGCGAAGGCGCGCCAGATCCTCGTCAGCGAGCTCGCGCTGGCGGAGAACACCAACGAGGACAAGGCGGAGACGCTGCTCGACGAGGTGCTGGCCTCGTAGCGCAGTCGGGCTGCCGCCCACCGCTCACAGCGCCCGGTGTCGGCGCGCCGCTCCCAGGACGAAGCGTCCCGGGGTGGTGCAGTGGCACTTCGGGCGCTGAGGCGTGTCCGGACGACGCCCCCGCCCCGAGCCGGTCCAGGCCCGGCAAGACCGTTTTCCGTCCTGCAAGACCGATTCTGCGGGATTGTGTGGCGGACGGTTGGACCGTAATTCTTCGGAAGGGGCCCGTAGCGCCCGCCGGGCACGCCAAGGCCATACCCACTTCTCCGAAGGAGTGAAACCTGAACGCCTCAGCAGCAGTCGCAGCAGCAGTGGTGCCCGCCGCCGGACGCGGTGAGCGGCTGGGGCCCGGTGCCCCGAAGGCCCTGCGGGAACTGGGCGGCGTGCCGCTCCTGGTGCACGCCGTGCGGGCGCTGGCCCGCAGCCGGGCGGTCGGCCTGGTCGTGGTCGCCGCGCCCGCCGACGGGGTGGCCGAGGTGGTCGCCCTGCTGGACAGCCACGGGCTGGACGGCAAGGACATCCGGGTGGTCGCCGGTGGCGCCACCCGCCAGGAGTCGGTCCGGCTCGGCCTGGCCGCGATCCCGGCCGAGGTGGAGATCGTCCTGGTGCACGACGCGGCCCGCCCGCTCGTCCCGGTCGAGGTGGTGGACGCGGTGGCGGCCGCCGTCCGGGCCGGGGCCGGAGCGGTGGTGCCCGCGGTGCCGCTGGCCGACACGGTGAAGCGGGTCGAGCCGAACCCGGGCCGCCCCGAGCCGGTGCTCGACACGCCCGACCGGGCCACCCTGCGCGCGGTCCAGACCCCGCAGGGCTTCGACCGGGCCACCCTGGTCGGGGTGCACGCCAAGGCGCTGGCCGAGGAGGCCGCGGGCGCCGCCGACGCGCCGCCGGTCACCGACGACGCGGGCCTGGTGGAGCGCTACGGCGGCCAGGTCGTCGTGGTGCCCGGCCACGAGGAGGCGTTCAAGGTCACCCGTCCACTGGACCTCGTGCTCGCCGAGGCCGTACTCGCCCGCCGGAGGGCCGCCGATGCCTACTGACCCGCAGACGCCCGCCGACCGGGCCCCGGCCCCCGTGCTGCCGCGCGTGGGCATCGGGACCGACGTGCACGCCTTCGAGGCCGGCCGCCCGCTCTGGGTGGCCGGACTGGAGTGGCCGGACGCCGGGGTCGGGCTCTCCGGGCACTCGGACGCCGACGTCGCCGCGCACGCGGCCTGCGACGCGCTGTTCTCGGCCGCCGGGATCGGCGACCTGGGCGCGCACTTCGGCACCGACCGGCCGGAGTGGGCCGGCGCGTCCGGGGTGAAGCTGCTCGGTGAGGCGGCCCGGCTGGTGCGCGCGGAGGGCTTCGAGATCGGCAACATCGCGGTCCAGGTGGTCGGCGTCCGGCCGAAGATCGGCAAGCGGCGGGCCGAGGCGCAGGCCGCGCTGTCGGCCGCGGCCGGTGCGCCGGTGTCGGTGTCCGGCACCACCACGGACGGCCTGGGCCTGACCGGTCGGGCCGAGGGGTTGGCCGCGATCGCCACGGCCCTGGTGTACGAACGGCGTTGAGCCGGGCGCGGTCGGCAGGGCCGGAATAGGCGGGCCCTGACGAGTGTTCACCCGGCGTGGCGGTGGATCGGTCGGTAGTGTGCGGTTTCGGGCCCGGGCGGGGCTTCCCCTCGGGCCGTACCGCCGACGATGAGAAGAGGTTCTCGATGGGCGTCGAACTCTCAGGCCCCGCCAAGGAATTGCTCGACCGCAAGAGCTTTGCCGTGGTGTCCACGATCCAGCCCGACGGCAGCCCCCAGTCCTCGGTCGTCTGGGTCACGCGGGACGGCGACGACATCCTGTTCTCCACCGTCCAGGGCCGCCGCAAGCACCTCAACCTGGTGCGGGACCCGCGCATCTCGCTCGTGGTCAACCCGCCGGAGAACCCGTACGAGTACGTCGAGGTGCGCGGTTCGGCGACGATGACCACCGAGGGCGGCCGGGAGCTGATCAACGAACTGTCCCGCAAGTACCGCGGCGAGGAGTACGGGTTCGACGGCCCGGACGACGTCCGGGTGGTCGTCCGGCTCAGCCCGCGCAAGGTGGTCGGCAACATCTGACCGGCCCGCGCGGCCCGTGGTTCCCCGGGAGTGCTGCATATCATTCCCGGGGAATGTCGCGGGGCACCCCCTCCTGCCCACTACGCTTGACGCTGTGAGCATTCGCCTGTACGACACCAGCACCCGCCAGGTACGCGACTTCGTCCCGCTTGTACCGGGTTGTGTCTCGATCTACCTGTGCGGCGCTACCGTCCAGTCGGCGCCTCATATCGGGCACATCCGGTCCGGTCTCAACTTCGACATCATGCAGCGGTGGTTCGCCTACCGCGGCTACCAGATCACCTTCGCCCGGAACGTCACCGACATCGACGACAAGGTGATCGCCAAGGAGCGCGAGTTCGGCATCCCGTGGTGGCAGATCGCCTACGAGAACGAGCGGGCGTTCAACGACGGCTACACCGCGCTCGGTTGCCTGCCGCCGACCGTCGAGCCGCGGGCCACCGGGCACATCCCCGAGATGGTCGAGATGATGCGGGGGCTCATCGAGAAGGGCCACGCCTACGCGGCCGACGGCAACGTCTACTTCGACGTGAAGTCGTACCCGGAGTACCTCGCGCTCTCCAACCAGAAGCTCGACGACCTGCGCCAGCCCGAGGGCGAGGGCGAGACCGGCAAGCGGGACCAGCGCGACTTCGCGATGTGGAAGGCCGCCAAGCCGGGCGAGCCGAGCTGGGAGACCCCGTGGGGCCGCGGCCGGCCGGGCTGGCACCTGGAGTGCTCGGCGATGGTCCACAAGTACCTCGGCCCGGCCTTCGACATCCACGGCGGCGGGCTGGACCTGATCTTCCCGCACCACGAGAACGAGATCGCCCAGTCCAAGGCCTACGGCGACGCCTTCGCCAGCTTCTGGGTGCACAACGCCTGGGTCACCATGGCCGGCGAGAAGATGAGCAAGTCGCTGGGCAACTCGGTGCTGGTCTCCGAGATGGTCCAGCGCTGGCGTCCGATCGTGCTCCGCTACTACCTGGGCACCCCGCACTACCGCTCGATGATCGAGTACAGCGAGGACGCCCTGCGCGAGGCCGAGGCCGGGTTCGGCCGGATCGAGGGCTTCATCCAGCGCACCGTCGAGCGCTGCGGGGCGGTCGACGCCGCCCCCGAGGTGCCGCCGGCCTTCGCCGAGGCGATGGACGACGACCTGGGCGTTCCGCAGGCGCTCGCCGTCGTGCACACCGCCGTCCGCCAGGGCAACAGCGCCCTGAACGCGGACGACAAGGAGAACGCGGTGGCGCGTCTGGCCGAGGTCCGTGCGATGCTCGGAGTGCTGGGTCTCGACCCGCTCGACCCGCAGTGGGTCGGGGCGGAGGGCGGCGAGCCTGGGACAATGAAGAGCATGCACGGTGTGGTCGACTCGCTGGTCCGCCTGGTCCTGGACCAGCGGCAGGCGGCGCGTCAGCGCAAGGACTTCGCCACCGCGGACGCCATCCGCGACCAGCTCGGCCTGGCCGGGCTGGTGATCGAGGACACCCCGTCCGGCCCGCGCTGGACGATCAACAGCCAGTAACCCCATCTGACGATCGGGGTGAGGGTGGGCCGTACCGGACCGGTGCGGCCCTCCCGCATGACGTAGCGCATGCAGTCGGCCGCCGCCGGACAGAACGGGGCGGCCGGGCATGCCGGACAGACAGGAAGTACAGCCATGGCCGGCAACAGCCAGCGCAGGAACCGCCGCAACCCCGGATCGAAGAAGGGCGCGTCTGTCGGTACCGGCGGCCACAGCCGGAAGGCGCTCCAGGGCAAGGGCCCGACCCCGCCCGGAGCGGAGCGCAAGGGCCACCCGAAGCAGCGCGCCGCCAACGCCGCGGTCAAGCGCGAGCGGGACGCCAAGGCCCGCGCCGGCATGCGCCGCGCCGGCGGCGCCGGTCGCGGCGGCCGGGGCGGTGCGGGCAGCGCCGAGCTCGTCTTCGGCCGCAACTCGGTCGTCGAGGCCCTTCAGGGCGGCGTCCCGGCCACCGCGCTGTACGTCCAGCAGTTCGTCGACACCGACGACCGCGTCCGCGACGCCTTCCAGGCCGCCAACGACCGCGGCATCCCGCTGATGGAGGCCCCGCGCCCGCAGCTGGACCAGATGACCGGCGGGCTCAACCACCAGGGCCTCGTGCTCCAGGTGCCGCCGTACGAGTACGCGCACCCCGACGACCTGCTGGTCGAGGCCTCCGACTCGGGCCAGGACGCGCTGATCATCGCGCTGGACGGCGTCACCGACTCGCGCAACCTCGGCGCCGTGGTCCGCTCCGCCGCCGCCTTCGGCGCGCACGGCGTGGTCATCCCCGAGCGCCGCGCGGCCGGCATGACCGCCGGTGCCTGGAAGACCTCCTCCGGCGCGGCCGCCCGCCTGCCCGTCGCCCGGGCCACCAACCTCACCCGCACCCTGGAGGCCTACCAGAAGGCCGGCCTCATGGTGGTCGGCCTGGCCGCCGACGGCGAGGCCGAGCTGGGCGACCTGGAGCTGCTGACCGGCCCGGTTGTGATCGTCGCGGGCAGCGAGGGCAAGGGCCTGTCCCGGCTGGTCTCGGAGACCTGCGACATGCGGGTGCGGATCCCGATGTCCGGGCTGACGGAGTCGCTGAACGCCGGTGTCGCGGCGGGCATCGTGCTCTACGAGGCCGCGCGACTGCGCGCCAAGCGCTGAGCACAGCCGGTGTGCGGGGCGCAGGGGAACTTCTGAATTCTCCGCAATCCGAGTGAAAAGGGGGGGGGGGGGCCGCCCGCCCGCGGGGTGCAGCCGCCGCGCCGCCCCCCCGTCGGCGAGCACAGACGCGGGGGGGGTGGTGGGTGGGGGGCGGAGCGGCTCGGTCGCTCTGGGG
>NZ_JBHWIJ010000270.1:10185-12130 GCF_042732255.1 Kitasatospora sp. NPDC059803
ACGCTGCCTGCTCAGCGCCGACCCGCGGGGGAGCGCGCCACCCGCCCCCCCCCCCCCCCCCCCCGCGGGGCCCGGGGGGCCGCCGACCGCGCCGGGCCCCCCCCCGCCCCCCCCGCTTTTCTCATGATCATTTCAAGTATGCGCCGGACATCCACTCGGGAGAGTGTCCTAAGCGGTGGTCACCCGGTTAGACGGGCGTGGACACCAGAACACCTCGGCGCCCCCTGTTCGGCGGCGGCAGCACCGGGATAGACGCGGGCCCCGGCCTTGACACGGTCAAGGTGCCGTCCGACCCCGCGCGCCTCAGCATCACCCAGGCGAGCTTCCGGCTCCGGCTCGGCGCCCCGGTGGCGCCGCTGATCGAGGCCCCGGCCGGACTGCTGTCCACCGGCGCCGCGTTCGGCGACCCGTACGCCAACCAGGGCCTGATCCGCCGTCCGCTGGTCACCCCGCAGGTCGTCGTGCCCGCCTCCGCCGTCCCGGCGCTCGCGGGGGCCGCCGGGGGCGGTGCGCCGCGCCGCAAGGGCCGGGTCACCGCCGTCACCTGGACCGGGCAGGCGCCCCCCGGGGACCTCGCGGCCACCCAGCTGCTGGACGCCGTCCGGCTCACCGGCTCCGGGCCCGACGGCGGCGGCCCGGGCATGTCGGACACCCGGGTGATCCCGTCCTACTCGGGCGCCCGGACCGTCCCGCGCCAGCCGCGGGAGGGCGCCGGCACCGCCACCGACGCGGGCATCGGCCCGGTCGGCGCACCGCAGGGCTGGACCCCGAGCGGCGAGCTGCCCGAGGTCTCCGCGACGGCCGCCGAGGGCAAGCCGCCCTGGTACCCCGGCCGCCGGGTCGACCTCGGCCTGGTCCTGCTGCCGCTGCGCGCCGTCCTCGGCTCGCTGTCCGTCTACGCCGGGTTCAGCAAGCTCTGCGACCCGGTCTACTTCGACGGCGGCGAGCGCGGCTCGATGATGCGCTGGCTCGCCTCGCTGCACCCCTGGAAGGTCGCCGAACCGCTGCTGGCCTTCGCCATGGCGCACCCGGTCGGTGCCGGCCTGGTGGTGTCGTTCACCCAGGTCGTGGTCGGCGTGCTGACCGTCCTCGGCCTCTGGCAGCGGCTCGCGGCCGGGGCGGCGATGCTCCTCTCCGCCGCGCTGCTGTTCACCGTCAGCTGGCGGGCCGTACCGGTCTACGACACCCCCGACCTGATCTTCCTGGCGGCCTGGAGCCCGCTGCTGATCGCCGGAGCGCCGTTCGCCTCCCTGGACGGGCGGCTCAACCTGGAGGCCTGGCGGCGCTACGGCGCCGACGCGCCCGCCGCGCTGCGCCGCCGGGTGCTGCGCCGCGGCACGGTGGTCACCACGGTCGTGGTCGGGGCGACCCTGCTGCTCGGCTCGATGCTCGGCGCGGCGGTGCGCACCGGGGCCCGGACGCACCAGGCGCCGGCCCGTCCGGCCACCGACTACGGCACGCCGGTCTGGCCCAGCGGCGCCCCGACCGGCACCCCGGGCGGCCAGGGCTCGTCCACCTCGCCCTCGCCCGCCCCGCGCCCGGCCACCCCCACGCCGAGCCCGACCACCCCGCCCTCCTCCGCCCCGGCCACCCGCCCGGGCAGCCCGACGCCGAGCGGCAAGGGGCACTCCGCCAAGGCGGAGACCGGGGCCGGCACGACCCCGTCCGCCGCCGCACCGTCCGCCGCCGCGCCGTCGGCCGGTTCCTCGCCCGCCCAGCGCAGCACCCCGCCCCCCGCCGGAACGGGGGCGGCGTCCAAGCCCAGCCCGAGCTCCGGGGCGAGCCCCGGGCTGCTCGGCGGGGTGCTGGGCAGCGGCCCGCTCGCCGACCTGTCCGGCGGCGCCCGCTCCTCCCGTCCGGGGGCGCCCACGTCCACCTGACGGCCCGCGGACGCGGACTGGCCGGGGGGGCGGGGGGGGGGCGGCCCCCCGCGGGCGTGGGGGCC
>NZ_JBHWIJ010000271.1:0-1745 GCF_042732255.1 Kitasatospora sp. NPDC059803
CGAGTCTGGCGCTCCGTGGGGCGCGGGGCCCGGAGCCCGAGGCACAAACTACACTCCGCGGGGGGGCGGGGGCCCCTCGGGGGCCCGCCCCCCGGTCGTTTCCGGGCCTCCGCGCCCGGGCCCTGCCCGGCCCGCGCCCGGCCGACTTCCACGGGCGGGCCCCGGCCCACTCACTCGACGTGCTGGTCCCAGCCCGTCTCCACCGACGGCTTGCCGTGCAGGTCCGGGACTTCCTGGAGCCAGGCGGGCCGGCCGGCCCGCATCCGGGCCTCCCGGCGGCGTTCGGCTTCGCGCAGCTGCTCGGGGGTGGCGAAGCCCTCCGGGAGCCACTGCGCGGAGAGCACCACCCGGGCGGCCAGGTGGGTCACGTAGGCGTGCCGGACGGCGGCCACCGAGTCGAAGCCGGGCTCGTCGGCCAGCCACTCGTCCGGGACGAGTGCCAGCACCTCCTCCAGCAGGCCGACGGTGACCAGCGGGCCGAGCTCCTCGTCGGCCAGCCGGACGTCCGGGGCCGCGCCGCCCAGCGCGTGCGCGCTGAGGTCGTAGTGCTTGCCGACCGACGCCTCGGCGGTGGCCCAGCGGTGCTGGAAGATCAGTGCGGCGCCGTTGTCGATCAGCCAGAGCCGTCCGTGCCAGACCACCAGGTTGGGGTTGTGGACGGTGCGGTCGACGTTGCCGGTGAGGGCGTCCAGCCAGACCACCCGCCCGGCCTCGGCGGAGTCCACCGGGATCATGCCCGGCCGGTAGTCCCGCGCGCCGGGCAGCAGGTCCATCCCGAGGTTGAGGCCGCCGCTGGCCTTGAGCATGTCCTGGATCTCGGTGTCGGGCTCGTCCGCGGCGACGGCCGGATCGAAGTCCACCAGCCGCAGCTCGGGGACGCGCAGGCCGAGCCGCCGGGCCAGCTCGCCGACGATCACCTCCGCGACCAGCGCCTTGCGGCCCTGCGCGGCGCCGGTGAACTTGACCACGTAGGTTCCCAGGTCGTCGGTCTCCACCACACCGGGGACGGAACCGCCGGACCGCAGCGGGTCGACGTAGCGCACTGCTGTCACCAGATCGAGCACACCGGCCACCCTATCCCGCCGCTCCGCCACCTCTGCGGGCCGTCCGGTCGGCCTGCGCCCCCGGCGCTGTGATTGGCTTGCCGGTGAGAATCGGAAGACCAAACGGACGAGGAGAGCAAGGCCATGGGACAGGTGCAGGCCACCACCGAGCGGGACTACGACGCCGCCCCCGAGCGGGTGTACGAGGCGCTGGCCGACTACCAGGTGACCCGCCCGAAGCTGCTGCCCCCGCAGTACAGCGAGTACGAGGTCCGGGTCGGCGGCACCGGCGCCGGCACCCAGGTGCACTGGAAGCTGCAGGCCACCGAGAAGCGCGTGCGGGACTGCCTGTTCACCGTCTCGGCGCCCTCGCCCGACCAGCTGGTGGAGAAGGACGCCAACTCCAGCATGGTGATCACCTGGACCGTCTCGGCGGCCGGCGAGGGCCGGTCGAAGGTCACCGTCTCGGCCACCTGGCAGGGTGCGAGCGGCATCGGCGGCTTCTTCGAGCGGACCTTCGCCCCGAAGGGCCTGAACCGGATCCACGACCAGGTGCTGGCCAACCTGGCCGCCGAGGTCCGCTGAGTCCGCGAGCTCACTGAGCTCACTGAGTTCGCCTTTCCCGCGGGAATTCGCCCGGGAATTCGAGCGGCGCGGGGCGGACCCCCGAGAGCAGAGAAGCACAGAGGGTGTGGCGCCAGC
>NZ_JBHWIJ010000271.1:1755-12109 GCF_042732255.1 Kitasatospora sp. NPDC059803
CCACTCTCCCCCGTCCCTTATACCTCTCCGAGCCACCCCACGCCCCGCCACCTGCGGGTGACGAGGGCCGCCCGGCGCGGGGGAGCCACCCTAGGCTCGCCGCCGTGCATATGACGATCCTTCACATTTCACAGCCCGTGGACGGCGGAGTCGCCCGCGTCGTCGCCGATCTGGTCCGGGGGCAGCGCGAGGCCGGTCACCGGGTGCTGGTCGCCTGCCCGGGCGGCGGCCGGCTGGCCGAGGAGGCCGCCGCCGTGGGCGCGCTGGTCCATGACTGGCCCGCCGGGCGCTCGCCGGGCCCGGGCACCGCCGCCGAGGCGTGGCGGCTGCGCCGGATCGTCCGGGCGGCCGCGCCCGACGTGGTCCACCTGCACAGTGCCAAGGCCGGGCTGGCCGGCCGGCTGGCGGTACGCGGCGCGGTGCCGACCGTCTTCCAGCCGCACGCCTGGTCCTTCGCCGCCGTCGAGGGCCCGCTGGCCACCGCCACCCTGCACTGGGAGCGCTTCGCCAGCCGTTGGGCGCACCGCCTGCTCTGTGTCAGCGTCCAGGAGCGGGCCGACGGCGTCGCCGCCGGGGTGAGCGCGGACTGGGCGGTGGTGCCCAACGGCGTGGACGTCCGCCACTACGCACCCGCCGACCGCCGGGCGGCCCGGATCGCGCTGGGCCTGGACCTGGACGCGCCGCTCGCGGTCTGCGTCGGCCGGCTGTGCCGGCAGAAGGGCCAGGACGTGCTGCTGGCGGCCTGGCCGGAGGTGCTGCGGGCGGTGCCGCAGGCCCGGCTGGCGCTGGTGGGCGGCGGCCCCGAGGAGAACCGGCTGGCGGATCTGGTCCGGGAGTCGGCCGAGCCGTCCCGGGTCCGGCTGGTCGGGGACGTGCCGGATCCGAGGCCGTGGCTGGCGGCGGCCGACCTGGTGGTGCTGCCCTCGCGCTGGGAGGGCATGGCGCTGGCCCCGCTGGAGGCGATGGCGGTGGCCCGTCCGGTGCTGCTGACCGACGTGCCGGGCGCCCGGGAGTGCCTGCCCCAGGCCGAGCGGGAGCGGGCGGTGGTGCCGCCCGAGGACGTGACCGCGCTCGCCACCCGAATGGCGGAAGCGCTGTCCGATTCGATCGAGTGTGAGCGGCGCGGGGCGCGGCTGCGCGATCACGTGGTTGCCCGGCATGACGTCCGCACGGTGGTCGAACAGGTGGACGCGCTGTACCGCCATCTGCTGGGTGCCGGTCCGGCGGCCGGGCGGCGCCGGGCCCGTGTCCCAGAGCGGATCTGATCGTTTCACATGCCGTGAATGCCCGCCGATCCGGCGCCGTCGTATTCGCACCCTCAACCGGATAGGGACGAGGCGTCAAATCCGAAATACCTATTAATGGGCGGCTGGAATGAAACGGCAAGTCAACTTCCAGCCTGCGCAGCCCGGTTATGTATTGTCGGATTTCGCCTGCTTCGTTTCGATTTCACGCCGGGAATTCGCGACTGAGCCCTTCATGGCCGCGCCCCGCGCGGCCGGGCCCGGTGCGAGAGGACCGAAAGCCGCCAGCGGTAGCAGGTGCTGTCAGGACCGCGCCCACCGGGCCGGGACGGCCGCTCCGCGCCATCCGGTGCCGGGGCGCCGTCACCCCGGGCACACAGCAGGGGAGTTCGTGCGCTGATGACCATTGACCACGACAGCGTGCCGCGAGCGGGTCGGTCCCTGTCCGGCCCGCGGCGGCCCGGCACCGGGCTGCTCGACCGTCCGGCCGGATCCGCCCGGACCCGGACGGTGCCGCCGCCCCGCCGGCCCCGCGGGGCGGTCCGTTCCCGGCTCGCCCTGCCGCTCGCGCTGGTCCAGGTCGACGCGATCGCGCTGTGCACCGCCACCGGCCTCGCCAACCGGGCCGTCGACCCGGCCGTCCCGCTCGCGCCGCTGCTCGGTGCCGCCGCCGTCCTGCCCCTGCTGCTCGTGCTCAACCTGGTCGGCGGCCTCTACCGCACCCGGCTCACCCTCTCCGTCCTGGACGAACTGCCCGCGCTGGCCGTCCGGGCCGTCGTCGCCACCGCCTTCGCCGTCACCCTGGCCGGCTGTCTGGACGGCCGCTGGCCCGACTGCGGCCCGGCCACCCCGGCCCGGCTCACCGTCCTGCTCGGCGTCCAGCTGCTGATCGCCGCCGTCGGCCGCGCCGTGCTCTACCACCTGGTCCGGCGGATCCGCCGCAGCCGCCCCAACCCCGTCCTGGTGCTCGGCGCCGGCCGGCTCGGCCGCCGGGTCGCCGCCGCCCTCAGCGAGCGCGGCGAGTACGGGATGCGCCCGGTCGGCTTCCTCGACGCCGACCCGCCGCTGCTCGCCGGCGACACCGACCTGCCCGTCCTCGGCGGCCGCGAGGTGCTGGAGCGCGAGGTCCGCCGGCACCGGATCCACCACGTGGTCGCCACCGCCGGCGCCGCCGACGAGGCCGAGACCGCCGCCGCCCTGCGCGACGCCGCCCGGCTCGGCTGCCAGGTCTGGCTGGTGCCCGCGCTGCGCGAGCACGGCTCGCTGCCCGCCGGCCCGCTGGCCGGAGCCGACCACCTGTGGGGCTTCCCCTGCCTGCGGGTCGGCGGCCCGGCGATGCGCCGCCCCGGCTGGGCCGCCAAGCGCGCCCTGGACGTCACCGCCGCCGGGCTCGGCCTGCTGCTGCTCGCCCCCGTCCTGGTGCTCTGCGCGCTGGCCGTCCGCTTCGACACCGGCCCCGGCGTGCTCTTCCGCCAGCAGCGCACCGGGCTGGACGGCAAGGTCTTCACCGTCCTCAAGTTCCGCACCCTGCGCCCGAGCAACGAACACGAGTCGGCGACCCGCTGGAACATCTCCCAGGACCACCGGATGGGCGCCGTCGGCCGGCTGCTGCGCCGCAGCTCGCTGGACGAGCTGCCGCAGCTGTGGAACGTGCTGTGCGGCGACATGAGCCTGGTCGGCCCGCGCCCGGAACGCCCCTACTTCGTCATGCGGTTCGGCCAGGCCTACCCCGAGTACGCCGACCGCCACCGCGTCCCGGTCGGCCTGACCGGCCTCGCCCAGGTCAACGGCCTGCGCGGGGACACCTCGATCGAGGACCGGGCCCGGTTCGACAACCGCTACATCGAGAGCTGGAGCCTCTGGCAGGACGTCAAGATCCTGTGCCGCACCGCGGTCCTGATGCTCCACCCGGACGGGAGCTGACCCGCGTGGCCCTGACCCTTCCCGCCGTCCCCCGGCTCGCGTTACGCAAGGCGCTGCCCGCGCTCGCGGACCGGCCCAGCCTGCTCGCCGCGGCGACCGTCCTGCTGGTCTGCGTGCCCACCGGCGAGAAGGACGTCGCCGCCGCCGTCCACGTCACCGCCGCCGACGTGGCCTCGCTGGCCCTGGTCGCGCTCACCGCGCTCAACCTGCTGCGCGGGCGGCTGCCCGCCGTCAGCCGCGCCACCTGCGTGCTGTTCGGCGGCATCGTGGTCGCCGCCGCCGTCGCCACCGTCGGCTCGATCGACCCGGCCACCAGCCTCACCGGCTTCGTCCGGCTCACCCAGGTGTTCGTCCTGGTGCCGGCCGGGGTGCTCTGCTCGCTGCGCGACCGCGTCGACCAGCGGCTGGTCCTCGGCTCCTTCGTGCTCGCCGCGCTGATCCAGGGCGTGGTCGGCGCGCACCAGTACCTCACCCGGACCGGCGCCTCCTACACCGGCCAGCCGATCCGGGCCGTCGGCACCTTCGGCGCCCTCGACATCATGGCGATGTCCACGGTCGTCAGCTACGGGCTGCTCGCCGCCCTGGCCCTGGCGCTCGCCGAGCGCCGCCCCGGCGGCGACGTCCGGCTGCGCCGCGCCATGTTCGCGGCCGCCGCCTTCCTGGCCTTCCCGCTCGCCGTCTCGTTCAGCCGCGGCAGCTGGATCGCCACCGCCGCCGCGGCCACCGTGCTGCTGCTGCGCGCCGACGCCCGGCTCGCCGTCCGCGGCGCCGTCCTCGGCCTGGCCGGCGCGGTCGTCCTGGTCGGCGGCCTCGGCCTCGGCGCCTCCGGCGTCACCGCGCGGCTCGGCTCGATCGGCTCCGTCTCCGCGGCCCCCGACCAGTCCGTCTCCGACCGCTACGACCTGTGGTCCACCGCCGGGCGGATCTGGCAGGACCACCCCGTCCACGGCGCCGGCCCCAAGGCCTTCCAGCAACTGCGCGACAGCCACGCCCCGCTGCGGCTCTCCTCCGGCAGCGACGCCGCCGACTCCACCATCGGCTTCCAGCGCGAACCGCTGCTCTCCCCGCACAACATGTACTTCCTGGTGCTCAGCGAGCAGGGGCTGATCGGCATCGTCGCCTACGCCGCGCTCTTCCTCGGCCTGCTGCTCGGCTGCCTGCGCCACTCCCGCGGCCCGGCCCTCGCCGCCCTGGCCCTGCTCACCTGGGTGCTGGTCGACTACCTGTACGCGGACATCGGTGGCACCACCACCGTGCTGACCTCCGTCGTCCTCGGCCTCGCGGCCCGGGCCTGCGTCGCGGAGGCCGACCCGCGATGACCACCGACCAGCCGGCCCTCGCCTCCGCCGTGCCCGCCCCGCGCGGCGTCCGCGCCGGCGGCCGGCCGCCCGGGCCCGATCCGGCCCCCCGGCGCGGCTTCCTCGCCAAGGCCTTCGGCATCACCGCCGTCCTCAGCGCCGCCGGCTCCGGCCTCGGCCTGCTGCGCGACCTCCTGCTGGCCCGCTACTTCGGCGCCAACCAGGGCACCGACGCCTTCCTGGTCGCCTGGACCGTCCCGGAGACGGCCGCGCCGCTGCTGATCGAGGACGCCATGTCCTTCCTCATGGTGCCCGCCTTCGCGCTCGCCCTGGTGCTGCGCGAGGAGGACCCGGACGCCCCCGACCCGGTCCGCCAACTGGTCCGCGCCACCCTGCCCTGGCTGCTGCTCGCGCTCAGCGGGCTCGCGCTGGCCACCGCCCTCGGTGCCCCGCAGCTGGTCGAGCTGCTCGCCCCCGGCCTGGCCAACCCCGGCCTCGCCGTCACCTGCACCCGGATCACCGCGATCACCGTGCTGCCGTTCGGCGTGGCCGGCTACCTCGCCGCCGCGCTGCGCGCCCACCACTGCTTCACCGCGCCGGCCGGCATCTACGTCGCCTACAACGTCGGCATCCTCGCCGTGCTGCTCGGCTGCCAGTCCTTCCTGGGCGTGCGCTCCGCCGCCCTCGGCGTCGCGCTCGGCAGCCTGCTGATGGCCGGCCTGCTGGTCGCCCCGTTCCTGCGCCGGCTGCGCCAGGGTGCGGGCCCGGGATCGCACCCGGGCGCGGGCCGCTCCCGCCGCTCCCGCAAGGCGCTGGTGCTGATGCCGTTCGCCCTGCTGCCGGTGGCCGCGTTCACCCTGACCCGGCAGTCGCAGGTCTTCGTCGAGCGCTACCTCGGCTCGGCGCTGCCGCCCGGCACCATCTCGCACCTCAACTACGCCGCCAAGGTCTCCCAACTGGCCATGACGGCAGGCATCCTGATCTGCACCGTCACCTTCCCGCTGGTCGCCCGGGCGCTGGCGGCCGGGGACCTCACCGCCGCCCGGGACCGGGTCGAGAAGGACCTCGGCCAGGCTGCGGCGGTCGTCCTGGTCGGCACCGCCTTCCTGATGGCCTGCGCCCCCTCGGTGGTCTCGCTGCTCTTCCAGCGCGGCGCCTTCGGCCCGCGGGACACCGCGGCCACCGCCGCCGTCATCCGGGTCTACAGCTTCGGCCTGCCCGCCCAGGCGCTGATCGGCGTGATGATCCGCCCGTACTTCTCGCTGCGCCCGGTGGTCCGCCGGGCCGACGATCCGGGCACCGAGGACGGCGGCCGCCGGCTGCTGGACTGGTTCCCGGTCGCCGCGATGCTGCTCGGCCTCGGCGTCACCGTCGTGGTCAGCCTGCTCGCCACCCCCCGCTTCGGCGCCCTCGGGCTCGCCGCCGGGAACGCGGCCGGCATCACCGCCGCCGCCGCGCTGCTGCTGCACGGCCTGGTGCTGCGCGGCATCCCGCTGCGGCTGCGCCGGGTGCTCGGCGGCCACGCCCGGCTGCTGGCCGCCGCCGGTGGCGCCACCGCCCTCGGCGCCGCCGTCGCCGGGCTGGCCACCGGCCCCCTGCTCTCGACCCTCCTCGGGGGCCTCACCGTGGCGTTGGCCTTCGCCGTCCTCGGCACCGGCCTCGGCGCGCGTGAGGTGCGCGGTCCGGTCCTCGCCGTGGCCCGGGCCCTGAACCCGCCAACCGTCGCCGATGAAGGGAAGCTTCCCCATGGACAATGAACGGGGAACCGTCCGTTCGACCCAGGCGGGCGTCCGCCGCCAGGCCGTACCGGCCGCAGCCGCACCACGCGGCGACCTCCCGTACACCGACTCCGCCGGACCGAAGGCGCGGCTGTCCAGGAGCCGCCGCCCGCTCGGCGAACCGTCCGGCCCCGGTTCCTCCTCGCCGTGGATCCTGATGTACCACTCGGTGGCGGTCGAGAAGGAGGACCCGTACCAGCTGACCGTCAGCCCCGAGCGGTTCGCCGAGCAGGTCGCCTGGCTGCACCGGCGCGGGCGGCGCGGCGTCTCCGTGCGCGAGCTGATGCGGGCCCGGGCCGCCGGCCGGGACGACAAACTGGTCGGGCTGAGCTTCGACGACGGCTACGCGGACTTCGCGCGCTACGCCGTGCCGATCCTCCAGGCGTACGGCTTCACCGCCACCGCGTACGTGGTCGCCGACCTGCTCGGCCGGGACAACGGCTGGGACGCCGAGGGGCCGCGCAAGCAGCTGCTCACCGTCCAGGAGGTCACCGAACTCGCCGCCGCCGGTTGGGAGATCGGCTCGCACGGCCTCGGCCACCAGGCGCTGCCCGGCCTGCCGGCCGACGTCCTGGCGGTGCAGACCCGGGAGAGCCGGCGCCTCCTGGAGGACGTGGTCGGCGGCCCGGTCACCGGCTTCTGCTACCCGTACGGCGCCGTCGACCTGCCCGCCACCCAGGCCGTCCGCGACGCCGGCTACGACTATGCCTGCGCCATCGCGCACTCCCCGCTCACCGGCCGCTTCGCGCTGCCCCGCTGCTACGTCGGCGACCGCGACGGTGCCTGGCGGCTGCGCGCCAAACGCGGCCGGCAGCGGCTGCGCGACACCGTCACCGAGCTGCGCCGAAGCCCCCTGGTCGCCCGGCGGGGGGCCCGGCCGTGAGGGTTCTGCACATCGTCACCGGCCTCGCCTCGGGCGGCGCCGAGCGCCAACTCCAGTTGCTGCTGCGGCACTTGCCCGCACACCAGCAGTGCGAGGTGGTCGCACTGACCAACCCCGGCACGGTCGCCGCCGCGCTGCGCGGCGACGGGGTGACCGTCCACCACCTCGGCATGCGCGGCAACCGCGACCTGGGCGCGCTGCCCCGGCTGGTCCGGCTGGTCCGCTCCGGCCGCTACGACCTGGTGCACACCCACCTGTACCGGGCGCAGCTGTACGGCCGGCTGGCGGCCCGGCTCGCCGGGGTCCGCGCGGTGGTCTCCACCGAGCACTCGCTGCACGCCGGGGTGATCGAGGGCCGCCCGGTCACCCGCGGCGTCAAGGGCCTCTACCTGGCGGCCGAACGGCTCGGCAGCACCACCGTCGCGGTCTCCCGGCAGGTCGCCCAGACGCTGCACTCCTGGGGCGTCCCACCGGCCCGGGTCGAGCTGATCCCCAACGGCATCGACACCGCCCGCTACCGCCGCCCGGCCGCCGACCGGGCCGCCACCCGCCGCCGGCTGCGGGCCGAACTCGGCCTGCCGGAGGGGAGCTGGGTGGTCGGCGGAGTCGGCCGGCTGGTCCCCGGCAAGCGCTTCGAGGTGCTGCTGGAGGCCCTCGCCGCACTCGACCCGGCCGCCCGGCTGGTGCTGGTCGGCGCGGGCCCGGAGCGCGCCGCGCTGGAGCACCGGGCCGCCGAACTCGGCGTCCGGGAACGGCTGGTGCTCACCGGCGAGCGCGACGACGTGCCCGACCTGCTGACCGCCCTGGACGTGCTGGCCGCCCCCTCCACCGCGGAGACCTTCGGCCTCGGCATCCTGGAGGGCCTCGCGGCCGGCCTGCCGGTGCGGCACAGCGCCTGCCCGGCGCTCGACGAACTGCCGCCCAGCGCCGCCCCGCAGGCCCGCCGGATCCCCTCCGAGGGCGCCGCGTACGCCGCCGCGCTGCGCGACCTGCGGCACCTGAACGACCACAACGCCGACCCGCTGCCGCACCCCCCGGCGGTCGGCCACTACGACATCGCCCGGGTCGCCGCCGACCTGGGCGCCCTCTACGACCGGCTGGCCCGCGCTTGACCGCCCGCCGCCACCGGAACCGCCGTCACATACCCAAGGAGTCACACCCATGACCACACCGCGCCGAAGGGCCCGCCACCTGGTCCGCCGCTGGTGGCCGGTGGCGCTCGCGGTGCCGCTGGGCGCCGCGGCCGGCGCCGGGTACGCCGTCGTCTCGCACCCCTCGTACGCCGCCAGCGCCTACGTCCTCGTGGTGCCGCAGAATCCGGGGGAGGCCGCCACCGCGACCAACTTCGCGCAGGCGTACGGGCGGTTGGCGGGCCAGCCGCAGGTGCTCGCGGTGGCGGCCGTCGAGACCGGCCACACCCGTGCCCAGCTGGAGTCCCTGGTGCACGGGACCACCTCCCCGGACGCTCCGATGATCGAGATCACCGGCACCGGGACGCGCCCCCAGGAGGCGGCCCAGACCGCCGACGCGGTGGCCCGCTCGCTGGTCTCCTTCGCCAACACGAGCAGCAAGGACACCAGTGTCCGGCTGGTGACACTGGCGCCGGCCGCCGAGCCGGACAAGCCGACCACCCCGTCCGCCGCGCTGGACGTCGCGGTCGGCGGCGCGGCCGGGCTGCTGGTGGGGGCCCTGGTGATGATGACCCGCCGCCGGGGCGAGGCCGCCCCGCCGGAGGCCGCCGAGCCCGCCGAACCCGTCGAGGCCGCCGAGGCCCCGGTGGAGCCGACGACGCCAGCCACCCCCCGCCCGCGCGGCGAGGAGCCGCCCGCCGCCGACCGGGCCGGGCAGGCCGACGAGGCCGGCAAGACCGGCCAGGCGGAGGAGACGGAGAAGATGGAGAAGACGGAGAAGGCCGAGGAGGCCGAGGAGGGCGAGGAGGCGGAAGGGCAGCCCGGGAAGGCCGCCGCCGCGAAGAAGAGCGCCGAGGAGCCCCCGGCCAAGGAGAAGGCCACGGCCGGGAGCGGGCGATGAGCACTGAGACCCGGCACACCGGCCTCCCGGCCCAGCCGGCGGCGCCGGGCTGGACCACCGAGCTGCGCCGCGAGGACGACGCCCTGGACACCCTCGCCGAGGAGTGGGACGACCTGGCCGCCCGCTGCCGGACCGCCACCTTCTTCCAGGCCGCCGTCTGGCAGCGCTCCTGGTGGCGCCACTACGGCAGTCCGGGCGACCTGCTGGTGGTGCTCGTCCGCCGGGACGGCCTGCTGGTCGGCGCGGGTGCCTTCAGACGCCGCGGCGGCCCGCTCGGCGGGCTGACCGCCCTGGGCGCCGGGCTGGTCGACTACTCGGACGTGCTGCTCGACGACGACTGCGCCGACCGGGCCGCCGCCGAGTTCGCCGCCGCCCTCCCGCTCACCCGCCCGTGGCACTCCCTGGAGCTGCGCGAGGTGCACCCCGAGGCGGCGGTGCAGCGGGTGTACGAGCACTGGCACGGCCGGCGCCGCCGCTACCAGGACTCGCTCTGCCAGTACCTGCCGGCCGTCCCGATGGACCGGCTGCTCAAGCGGGTGCCCGGCAAGACCGCGCAACGCAGCCGGGTGAAGCTGCGCAAGATCGCCGAGGCCGGGGTGCAGGTCAGCTCGACGCCGGCGGCCGAGGTGCCGGCGGCGCTGGAGGGCCTGCTGCGGCTGCATTTCCTGCAGTGGCAGCAGCGCGGCGTCACCCCGGAGCACCGCACCGAGCGCTTCGCCCGCCACCTGACCGAGTCCACCGTCGGCCTGGTCGCCACCGGCAGGGCGACCGTCCACCAGTTCCGGCTGAACGGCGAACTGGTCGCGGTGAACCTGCTGCTGCTCTGCCCTTCCTTCGGAGGCCTGTACATGTACGGCGCGCACCCGGTGCTGCGCGAGCGGCTGGACATCGCGGGGCTGCTGTTCAGCGCCGCCCTGGACGAGACGGTCGGCGCGGGCGTCCCGCTGCTCGGCCTGCTGCGCGGCCAGGAGCCGTACAAGCAGCGCTGGCGGCCGGACCAGCTGTCCAACCAGCGCCTGCTGTTCGGTCCGCCCGGTCCGGCGCCGGCGGCCATCGCCCGGTCCGGCGCGGTGCGCGTCCGCCAGCAGGCGGCGCACGTGCTGCGGACCCGCTTCCCGCGGCTCAAGGAGGCCCTGCTGGCCCGCCGCCGCGGCTGACCGCGCCCGCCCCCGCCCCCGCCCGGGCGCCCCCCCCCCC